>JAJDEJ010000027.1 GCA_029259815.1 Planctomycetaceae bacterium
CGCTGCGAAGTTCCGATGCCTCAGCAGACCCAGCACCTTTCCCGGTGCGAAGTCCTTCTTGTCCTTCTGGAGAGGTGGCGTATCGGGCAACGTCAGACAGTACGCGGCCATCACGAGCCCGGCGACACCCGAGAGAATCAGCACGATGCCGCGTGCCTTGTCGAGTTCGTCCCCTTCGAATCGTGACAGGTAGAACGGCTCGACGCACCATGCCGGTAGGATGAATCCGATCGTGCCCCACAGACGAACCAACGGAAACTCACGTTCTCGGTCGACCAAGTGTGTGAACGCCAGCGAGTTGGTCAGCATCATCGAGGGCACGTACAGCGTCGAGTAGAAAGCCCCCACGATCAGGATCGGCACAAATTCTGTCATGAAGTACAGGCCAATCATGAGTAAACCACCCAGCAGGTGGCACATCGCCAGCACGTGCTGCGTCGCAAACATGCGGTCAACCAGATGCCCCACGATGAACGGTGCGACCAATGGTCCCATTGCGAGTGCTGCCCCGAACATCCCGAGCTGTCGGCCATCAAACCCCAGTCCGTCCTGCAGGTACGCTGAGATGACGGGCAGGTAACTCCCCTGAATGAAGTACTGCAGAAACATCATCACATAGAGCCGCAACCGCAGGTCCGAAGGCGTCGTGCCAACCAAGGGGGCGTCACTGCTCATCGCGTCTCCATTCCATGATGTTAGTCGATACCCAAAACGCTTAGCCGCACACTCAGTCGTTCCTAGTCTTGAAGCGAACCGGGGTCAGGCAGCGACAGAATTGGAACGACTGACATTTGAAATGTGCGATTAGTGCCACGGGCACTTTGGTGTAGCGGCGTTTGGACGTTAAAGGGTCTATGATTCCAGTCTTGTCCGCCGCTATGGACGCTACACATATTCGATTGCCGCAGTAACGAGTGTGATAGAGCCGTTGGCTGTCAGTTCAACGACTTGATGCAGATGTTCCGTAAATGGCAGAGAGGGACGGGCCGGTTTCTTCCCCAGCTAACGCGGGACGATCCAGATGTTGCGATAACGCACCGGGTTGCCATGATCTTGTAGGAAGACTGGCCCCGGCTCCGGTCCTTCGACGACAGGAGCAGCTCGCGTCGCATCAGGAATGGCGACGTCGTTATGAATGACGACGCCGTTGTGTCTGACCGTCATGCGGGCGTCGGCTGTCTTGTTGCCATCGGCGTCGTACTTTGCAGCGATGAAGTCGACGTCATATGTCTGCCAGGTGAGCGGCGGAAAGGCCATGTTGACGTCGGGCTTCTTGATGCTGTAGATGCCCCCCGCTTCGTTGTCTTCACCTGTGAGGCCGAACGAGTCGAGCATCTGGACTTCGTATCGTCCCTGCATGTACACGCCGCTGTTGCCTCGTGCCTGACTGCGTGCTGTCGGCATGAAGGGTGTCCGCCACTCGACATGCAGCCGAAAGTCCTGAAACTTGTCATGACTGGTGACGCCCTGCATGAGGAGTCCGTCATCGGTCATCTGTCCTCCCTCGAAGGCGTCCGCGTTTGTGCCATCGAAGAGCACGGTTGCATGCGGCGGTGGCGGGAGTCCGAGAGTGCGGCTCTTGCGCACGACCTTCGACAACCGTCCGATCGACTCTCCGCTCGCATCGCGAACGTGAATCTTCTTGTCTGATAGCTCAGCGGTTCCCTCACCCCATGCGAAGTTGAGCCGTCCACCCGCCGACTCTGCCGAGACCTGTTCGCGTGAAATTCCATCCCAGCCGTTCCCCGGCAGCCCGCCGCGATAGATCACCACATCGAACTTGCCATCACCACCGGCGACGACTTGCACACCATGCCAAATCTCAGCATCGTTCGTTGCGATCTGCCCGGTGTACTCGCCTTGGACGCGATAGTCCTCGCCCGCCTCTGCGGGATTGATGAAGGCATCAGGCTCGGGGGGCTGCTCAGTCTCTTGAGCCGTCGTTTGGACGTTCGGCAGCTTGGGAGCTGGCGGCAACTGCAGCACTTGAGGCCGATCATCAGCCAGAGATGTCAAACAGATCGCCGCCGCCGCGACGGAGATGAGGGGGAGAGCAGCGAGAGGAATTCGAATCTTCATGGTGCACTTTTCTTGATGATGAAGCAGGGAGACGTCATCGGCAGGGCGAAAAGGCCATTCTGCTGCGGTGCATCACCAGTTGCAAGGCGCGTCGATTCCGTGGCCGGTCTGTATCTGACTCCCTGTCGGAGCCTATAATGAGATCGGAGCGATTCGCGTTCACTGGGTTTCATTTCAAGGTGCAGAATGTCCTCGGGCGAAAACGGCAGTATGGGTGATGCGGCCAAACGCAAAGCCGCACAGCAGTGCTACCTCAAGGGCAACGATGCGCTCGCGAAACAGAATTACGATTACGCCCTGCAGATGTACGTCACGTGTATCTCAATGGTCCCGGATAACCTAAGCTATCGCCAGTTTGCTCGAGGAGCAGCCTACAAACTTTACAACGACAACGGGACCGGCGCAGGCACCTTCGCCAAGAGCAAGCTCATCGGCATCCGCAACAAGATCAAAAAAGCCAAGGCAGCGGAGAAATGGGACGAAGTCGACAAGCTGGCTGAGGAAGGCTTGAAGATTAATCCCTGGGATGCGCAGCTGAACGTCGATCTTGGCGAGGCCGCACAGGCACGCGAACTACTCGACATCGCTCAGTTTGCGTTCCGATGTGCTCGCAATGCGGACCCCAAAAACAAAGAGTACAATCGCAAACTCGCCATGGTGTTGGAGGAGAAGGGCGAATACCTCGAAGCGGCCAAAGTCTGGAATCACATTCACCAAATCGATCCCAACGACGGTGAAGCTCGCTCGAATGCATCGAAGAACGAGTTTGAATCAGTTCGGACACGCGGCGGGTACGAAGAGGCCACGAGCACTGCCGACGTCGCCGTGCAACGCGCACGTGGAGCCAAGAAGCCGGGCGAGGCAGATGCCCCCGGCATGTCGGACGAGAAGGACCTGCAACACGCCATCCGCAAGGAGCCGGAGAAGGTCGAACATTACCTCAAGCTGGCCGACTATTACCGCAAGAACAAACAGCTGGAAGAAGCGGCTCAGACGCTCAAGAAGGGTCTGGAGGTCTCTGGAGGAGATCCCAACATTCAAGAGCAGATCGACGACATCAATCTTGATCAGATGCGGAACAACCTCGCCCTCGCCCGTGAGAAGGTGGCTGGCGACCCTGATGAGCCGGTCTACCAGGAAAAGGTCAAAGCCCTTGACCACGAACTGTTGAAGCGGGAGTTACAAGTATTCAGTGGACGCGTGGAACGCTACCCCAAGGACATGGACCTCAAGGTCAGGTTTGCTGAACGACTGATGCGGATCAAGAAGTGGCCCCAGGCGATCCCGCTGCTTCAGAAGTCTGCCCAGCACACCAAGCTCAAAGGTCGCTCACATTTGATGCTCGGCAAATGCTTAATGTACGACCGTAAGCTCAAGCCGGCACGTGGACAATTGGAACGTGCGATTCCCGAGTTCGATGTGGATAACGATAACGAAAGACCGCTTCTGGTCGAGTCACACTACCTCATGGGCCGAATCTGCGAAGAGTTGCAGGATGTCGTTGCCGCTGAGGAACATTATGGTGAAGTGATCACCTTGGAATACGACTACAAGGATGCCCTGCAACGTCTCGAAAAGCTCCAGGGCGGGGAGTGATCAGATCATTTTCCTCAGTCGTCACCACCACGGCGGCTGAAGACGAGGTAGACAATGACGGCAACTGCAGTTGCTGGTAGAACGAAGCAACCTCCGATGAGCAGAAGCTCCATCGGCCCTGGTGTAAAAAACATGTAGTTCGTTCCCTTTGTGGTGAAGGGGAGGGGATCAACTGGCGATCTCCGCCAACACCTCCCGCGCCGCAGCGATTGTCGCATCAATGTCCGCGTTCGTGTGACACACCGAGACAAAGTTCGCCTCAAACTGACTGCATGGCAAGTACACGCCCCGGTCGAGCATTCCTTGAAAATACGTCGCAAATCGTTCGGTGTCGTTTCGCGCGGAGACGTCGTAGTTTGTCACCGACTCATCGTTGAAGAAGAGCGTATACATGCTCCCCACCTGAGCCACCTGATGGGGGATATCGGCTGACGTTGCCGCGTCGCTCAGCCCCTGCACAAGTCTCGTGGTCATCAACTCCAGTTCGTCGTACGGATCAATCTCCTTGAGTGTCTTCAAAGTGGCGATGCCACTCGCGGTCGCAAGCGGGTTTCCGGACAGTGTCCCCGCCTGATAGACCGGACCGACCGGCGAGATCGAGTCCATGATATCGGCTCGTCCGCCGTAGGCCCCGACCGGCAATCCACCGCCGACGATCTTGCCCAGCGTCGTGAGATCGGGCGTCACTCCGTATCGCGACTGCGCACCACCGTAAGCCACGCGAAAGCCCGTCATGACCTCGTCGAAGATCAAAAGTGCGCCATGCTTCGTACACAACTCACGGCACGCCTCCAGGAAGCCCGGCTGAGGCGGCACACACCCCATGTTGCCCACGACCGGTTCGAGAATGACGGCTGCGATTTCGTTGCCACGTTTGCTGAGCGTGTCAGCCAGTTGATCAGCATCGTTATAGCGGAGTGACAACGTGTCAGCTGTGCAGCCTTCGGGCACACCCGGACTCGACGGCACGCCATGCGTGAGCGCCCCACTCCCCGCTTCGACCAGCAAACTGTCGACATGCCCGTGATAGCAACCGGCGAACTTCACGACGACATTGCGACCCGTGTGTCCGCGTGCGAGGCGGATCGCGGACATCGTCGCCTCCGTCCCCGAATTGACCATCCGCACCTTCTGGATCGACGGGACTGCCTCGACGATCAACTCGGCCAGTTCGCTCTCCTGCTCAGTCGGTGCCCCAAAACTCGTGCCTCGCTGGAGTGACGCCTCGATCGCAGCCGTCACCTGTATATGACAGTGCCCCAGAATATGCGGACCCCAAGAGCCGATGTAGTCGATCAGCCGATTGCCATCGATGTCGAACAGGTACTGCCCCTCGCCCCGCTCAATGAACAATGGCGATCCCCCCACTGCCCCAAAGGCACGTGCCGGACTGTTCACTCCCCCGGGGATCACCCGCGTCGCCCGGGCAAACGCCTCTCGACTCTTGTCACGCTTCGACATTTGACTCACTCTGCAGAGGACAGACATTCAATCAAACAGACCGAATTGTACCCGCCCTGCTCCGCCCCGCCGAGTGTGTAACAATCGTTCGTAGGACGGACTTCCAAGTCCGTCCACTTCTCAAATATGACTGACAAGCTTGTTCGCCACATGCGCCGTTCAACAAAGTACTGATCCTCACCCGACGTTTTGAATCGGACGGACTTGGAAGTCCGTCCTACGCGGCGAGTCGATCCGATGACTCACTCTGCGGCAGCAGAATCGTGACCTCACGCGTATCCGCCTCGGCAAGTCCTGTCAACAGCCGTTGACGCCAGGTCCACATGCAGAGGGCAAAGAATGTATAGAAGTAAAACTCCTGCAACTCGCTCGGTCGCGGGAAGGCGGACGGACTGGCGGTGCCGAGTTGTCTTGGAATCATCTCCAACAAACGCACGCCTTCGCCACACAATGCGACAGGAAGTACCATCATCGGCGGCAGGAGGATGGCCCACTTCTTCCGAATCTCCTGCGATGTGAGCAGATGCCACACGGGCCACATGATGCCGAACACGACCACCCCCAACTCGACGATCGCCCGCGGCTTCTGATCAGCCCACGAACTGGTGTTGTGCAGATTGGTCTCCTGCTGATCGTTGACCTCGCTCCAACTCTCGGGTGTCGACCAGCCCATGAGGTGCTGTCCCCAACTCGCCTCTTCACCCGCAATTGCAAAGCACATCAATGACAATCCGAGCATCGCAGCCGTGAGCCATTTCAACTCCGTCTGCATAGTCGGCAGTATGCTCCGATGACTCCAGAGTGTGAATAACCCAATCCCCATCGCCAAAAGAGGGATCAACACATGACTCAGTTCGAGTGGACCCTGCTCGCTCCAGACCCATGCCAGAAAATGGTCTGACCCTACGCCCCGCACCAACATGAGCAACGCGGGAATCAGCAAGGAAAGCCCGAGTGTTCGTCGCCACAATCCCGTCGTCTTCGTCAGTGAGCCATCCGCCATGTCGCAAGTCCTTTTGCGAGTGAACCATTCGTGGAGGTCCCCCAAGAGCGGCGACCTCAGCCGAGTGACTGCGAAGTATGGGAAACTGAGCAAACCTGTAAAGACCAATCGTGAGGCCAGAAAGGTAAATCACGGCGAGCGGGGGTGTTAACCCCTGTCTCCTTCCACATCCGAGGACGCCCACGCTCCGCACAGGTATCCAGACACGATTCCGTCTTTCGCCATGCACCGGGCCAGGGGACTGACGTCCCCCGCTCGCCGATCAACTTTTCAGCGCTGCTTGCGCGGCTGCCAAGCGGGCGATTGGGATACGGCGTGGTGAGCAACTCACGTAGTTGAGGCCGATTTCGTGGCAGAAGTAGACGGACTTGGGGTCGCCGCCGTGTTCACCGCAGATGCCGATTTTGAGGTCTTTGCGAGTGCTGCGACCCCCTTCGACGCCCATCTTCATGAGCTTGCCGACGCCGACTTGATCGACCGTCTGGAACGGGTCGGCGGGGACGATGTCGTGCTCCATGTAGTAGCCGATGAACCCCTTGTAGTCGTCGCGGCTGATGCCGAGTGTCGTCTGAGTGAGGTCGTTGGTGCCGAAGCTGAAGAACTCGGCCTTCTCGGCGATTTGTTCGGCAGTGAGAGCCGCGCGAGGGACTTCGATCATCGTGCCGACCATGTAATCGACCTCGGCCCCCTGCTCTTCAAAAACCTTCGTCGCTGTCTCGCGGACGATGGCTTCCTGATTGTCGTACTCAGTCTTGTAACCAGCGAGGGGGATCATGATCTCAGGATGACAGTCAATCCCCGACTTCTTGAGACCGCAGGCGGCTTCAAGAATGGCTCGGGCCTGCATGGCCGTGATCTCCGGGTAGACGATTCCAAGGCGACAGCCACGATGGCCGAGCATGGGGTTCGTCTCCTGCAACTCCTCGACACGGCGATGCACCTCGTCCTCGGTGACCCCGAACGTCTTGGCGAGCGTCGGGGCGAGTGTCGGATCATCAGCGAGGTGGTGATGCGAGAGGAACTCGTGCAGCGGCGGATCGAGCAGACGCACGGTGACCGGTCGATCGCCCATTGTCTTGAACAGATGTTCGAAGTCGGCCCGTTGAATGTCGAGCAGCTTGGCGAGCGCCTTCTCCCGATCTGCCTGCGTTGACGAGAAGATCATCTCGCGGATTTCGGGGAGATGGTCGAAGAACATGTGCTCGGTGCGACAGAGGCCGACGCCTTCGCAGCCGAGGGCGACTGAGACTTCGGCATCGTGCGATTCGGTGTTGGCTCGGACGTTGAGCGTGCGGAACTCGTCGGCCCACTCCATGAGTTGAGCGTAACGACCGTACATCTCGGCCTCTTCGGGCTTTTTGTTGCCGGTGAGGACGTCCATCACTTCGGACGCTGAGGTGTCGATCTTGCCGTTGTAGACTTCGCCGGAGAAACCATCGATCGAAATCCAGTCGCCCTGCTTGAGCACTGTGTCACCGACAGTGACGGTGCCCTTCTCGTAGTCAATGTCGAGTGCCGAGCAGCCGCAGACGCACGTTTTGCCCATCTGCCGGGAGACGAGTGCCGCGTGTGACGATGCACCGCCGAAGGCTGTGAGAATGCCCTTGGCGACCTTCATCCCTCGCAAGTCTTCGGGCGAGGTCTCACGTCTCACGAGGATGAGTTGCACGTCGTTGCCAGCGTTCCACTGCTCTTCAGCATCGGACGCATGGAAGACGATCTGACCCGTCGCTGCACCTGGTCCGGCGTTGATGCCTTTCGCAAGCAGTCGGTCTTCCTTCTCTGCTGCTTGTTTAGCGGCCGGATCGAAGATCGGCTGCAGCAACTGGTTGAGGTCGTCGGCAGGGATGCGACGCTTCTCGCCGATGGCCGTCTTGGCATCGATGAGGCCTTCGTTGACGAGGTCGACCGCGATCCGCACGGCGGCGAAACCGGTCCGCTTGGCGTTGCGAGTCTGCAGCATCCAGACATTGCCCTTCTGGACGGTGAACTCGATGTCCTGAACGTCTTTGTAATGTTGTTCGAGTGTTTTGCCGATGTTGTTCAGCTGCTCGTACGCTTCCGGGGCGTCGTCCTTGAGCGTTTCCTCGACCCGCTTCGGAGTCCGTGTGCCAGCGACGACGTCTTCGCCTTGGGCGTTCATGAGGTAGTCGCCACAGAAACCGGGGGTGCCGTCCGAGCAGTTGCGGGTGAGTCCCACGCCTGTTGCACAATCGTCTCCCAAATTTCCGAAGACCATCGCCTGCACGTTGGTCGCTGTGCCCCACTCGTGGGGAATCCCATACTGACGGCGGTAGACCATCGCCCGATCGTTCATCCAGCTGCCGAAGACAGCCCCGACGCAGCCCCAGAGTTGCTCCATCGGATCGGTCGGGAAGTCGATGCCCGCTTCCTTCTTAATGACGGCTTTGAACTGTTCGACGATGTTCTTGATCCGCTCGACCGGCAGGTCCTTCTCGTGACTCACACCGGCAGCGTGCAGTTCCTTCTCGAGAATGTCTTCGAAGAAGTCCGGGTCGTTCTTTGAGTGTGGTTTGAGTTCGAGCACGACGTCGCCGTACATCTGGATGAGGCGGCGGTAACTGTCCCAAGCGAAGTGCTCGTTGCCGGACTGCTTGATGAGCGCGTTGACCGTCGTCTCGTTGAGACCAATGTTAAGGACCGTGTCCATCATGCCGGGCATCGACTCGCGGGCACCCGAGCGGCAAGAGAGGAGCAGCGGGTTCTCGCTGTCGCCGAATTTGGCCCCCATCACTTCTTCGGTGTTCTTGATGCCGGCTTCGACCTGCGCCTGCAGCTCTGGTGGATACTGACGCTCGTTGTCGTAGAAGTAGGTACAGACGTCGGTCGAGAGGGTGAATCCTGCGGGGACGGGAAGTCCAATGAGGTTCATCTCGGCGAGGTTGGCCCCTTTACCGCCGAGTTCATTCTTCATCTTGGCGGAGCCGTCCGCCTTCCCACCACCGAAATTGTACACGTACTGCTTGTCTGCCATCGATCTTGTGTTCCTTGGCCTCGATCCGCATCCCTTGGTTCCACAATGGTTTGTGGTGAATGGGGCAGCAGCCGGCCGGATGAGGGCTGCCATGTTGGAGGCTGTTTTTCAGCATCTCCGCGCGCTCAGCGACCGGGCAACCGGACAGTCCCGCCAAGCGACTGGCAAACTACCATCGCCGGACCCGATCTTCAAGGGAATCGAGTTGTACGAGAGGATGCCGGTCTGGACCGATTGCACGTGACATGGCGCGTTTCAGGTTGCAACCGATTGAGCGTGCCCGGTTTTCCGGAATGTAGTGAAAACACGTGACAATGAGTGTAAGCCTCGCTCTGTCTGAACGTATCGGTGGACATCGGCGCTTGGAATTCGTCACCCGTCGATGCAGAATCGTCCGGTCTCGACGCTCTGAGCGTCGTCGCGGTGAACACAACGCGGGAGGTCTCCTTTGTCTGTCACTCGTGACTCATTGATTCTGCGGATCACTCAGGGTGGCGACGCCTTGAGTTGGGAAGAGTTCTTCGCCATCTACCAGCCGTTCGTGTTCTCGGTGGTGAAACGCTTGGGGATCAGAGACCAGGATGCATCAGACATCGTTCAGGATGTGTTCGTCACCTTAGTCCGGGCATTGCCACAATTTGAATTCCAGTCAGAGAAGGGACGCTTTCGAGGATGGCTGAAGACCATCGTCCGCAACTCCGCCATCGACTGGTTTCGTCGTCGGGGGCGGTCTCGCGAAGTCTCGCTGGACTTTCTCCAGACTCAAAAAGTGTTTTTGGATGATGATGTGGAATGGGACGCAGCGTATTGCACACAGGTTCTAAGTTTTGCCATGCAGCGGATCAAAGCGGACTCCAACTCGGTCACCTGGTATTGCTTTGAGGAACACATTCTTCGGGGACGAAAAGCCACGGAGGTGGGGAAGGATTGCGGACTCACTGCAAACGCCGTGTACGTGAACGCATCTCGGACGTTGTCGCGGGTTCGCCGGAAGTGTGCAGCATTCGACAGCGATCTGGCAATTGTCGGTCAACCTGAGCGAGCAAGTCCCAGTCTCAGCAGGGACGTTTCGTCGTGAGCGATCGAGCCGACAAGAACCCTCAAAAAAGGACGGGCCCAACTTGTGAGAATTACAGACGCTGACCATTCTCCGTCTCGCTGCGATTCCGAGACGTCATTTCCGGATCCATCGAGCACGGACAGAACTCCGCAAGAATCCGCCGAATGTCCTCCGACGAGGCTGCTTTGGCCAGTGGTTGTCAACGAAGTTCCCTTGGGATCGGTGGAAGAGCACTTGCGGTCGTGTGGGAGCTGTCAGGATCGCGTGTCTCAACTGGAGTCTGAGATTGAGACGGCCCGGGGTCTGGCTGATGACCTGAGTCAATCCGATTCCTTGAGCCACACACATGCCCCCTTGTCTCCCTGGTTGGGGCGTGAAGATGCGGACCTGGACGATCAACTCTTCGACAGATGGAGAGCGGCTCGACTCTCGGAGACTCTGACCAGACCTCTGGCTGTGATTGGCAAGTATTTTGTTTTGGAGACCATCAGCGTCGGCGGTCAGTCAACAGTCTTTCGAGGGTTTCATCCGTCCCTGTTGATTGATGTTGTCATCAAACTCGCTCATCAGCCCTGCCTGCAGGATGAGACGGGACGTGCGAGGTTGGTCACCGAAGCGAAGGCATTGGCCGAGATCGATCATCCCCATCTGGCTCGTCTGTACGATCTGGAGTTCTTTGAAGATCGCCCATTTTTGGTGCTGGAGTACGTGCGAGGTAAACGTCTGGGAGACTTTCGAGACGGATCTCACCTGACACCCAGTCAGATCGCGAGTCTGTTGGCAAAGGTTGCCAGAGCAGTTTCCGCGGCCCATGAGCGGGGAATTCTCCACCTTGATTTGAAGCCTGACAACATCATGGTCACGCTTGGGGGTGAGCCTGTGCTCATCGATTTTGGAATGTCGATTCTGCAGCGAACGGGCGCAGCTCAAGCTCCGGGAGAATTGTGTATTGCAGGCACTCCTCAGTACATGTCACCTGAGCAGACACGCGGGCGGCCCGCCGAGTTCGATGCACGAACTGATATCTTCGGTCTGGGCGCCGTTCTGTATGACCTCTGCGTGGGGCAGCCCCCCTTTGCTATCGACGGAGACGAGACCGACAGTCACTCCTCACAGTCCAGCGAGCCTGACTGGAATGAATTGAGCCGTGCTCCCGTCCCGCACTCACTCCAGACCATCTGTCGCAAGGCGATGTCGAGTGATCCGGAGGCTCGATACGAAAGTGCGGAGGAATTCGCGGAGCAGTTAGAGGCAGTCAGCAAGCGTCTGGACAAACGGCGAACCGTCTTGCATCGGCTGGCTGCGATGTTGGTGTTGACATTGGGAGTCTTCAGTCTCCTCGTTGCCTGGTGGATGCCGGGACAGGTCGCGCCAGAAAGGGTCTCGTTGGGGCTTCAAGTCGTGAGAGAATTCGGCGAGGTCCCACTGCGGCAAGCGCTTCCCATCATGGGGGGTGACCATTTGCGTCTCCAGGGGTGGCTGAGTGAGACGGCACACCTCGGGATGTTCGCACTGACCGACAACGGCCAACGTCAATGGTTGGGACCGCTCAAGAGCGTATCGGATCAGGGGCATACTCGAGTGGCGTTTCCCGATTTTACCGACACAATTGCACTCTCAGATGATGCTGGCACGCTGCTCATCCTGCTCGTCTCACAGCGGGAGAGCCCTGTGTATCATTCGAAGGTGTTGGAGGTCATGTCAGAACCGGAGTCTGTTCCGACAATCCCAAGCCACTTGGCGGTTGTCCTGCATCGAGATGACTGTGAAGTCGTAACTGCCATTGGTCTGCCTGTCGATGACAGCGAGGCGACAGCAGTTCAAGAACAGCTCCAAGAGTTCCGGCAGAGACTGGCGATCCAGTTCGATGACTTTGCCGGAATTCTGATTCGCGTGAAGGCAGGTCCTGCGTCGTCGGATCCGCGTCTCGACATCACTGAACATCGAGAGCAGCCCCGTTAGTCGGATGCAGCGTTGAGAGCATGACATCGTTTTGCACTCACAAACTCAGAACCGACGAACTCCAGCCAGTCTCTACCGATTTCCCTCGGGACGGAGTCCTCGGTACCATGCACCTTGCGAGGCCTCTTCTTGAGATGATCAGAGCGAACTTCGGAGAGAGAGAAACATGGCATCTGGATCGAGCGTGAAAATTGGTTTCATTGGTGCCGGACGGATGGCGACCGCGCTGGCGACCGGGTTGATTGATGCTGGTTTCACAACACCCAAGTCCATGATCGCCAGCGATGTGAGCGACGAAGCACGACATCGCTTCGCCGCGGAGACAGGTGGCGTGGCCACAATGGACAACGCCGAGGTCGTCAGCAGCTCAGATGTCATTGTGTTGGCCGTGAAGCCACAGCAAGTCGCTGAGGTGCTCAAGGAGCTTCGCGGTCATGCATCCGACGAGAAGCTGTTCATTTCGATTGCAGCCGGGGTTCCGCTCCGTGCGTTACAGGAGGGACTGGGCAGTGAGTGTCGACTGGTGCGTGTCATGCCGAACTCGCCCTGTCTGGTAAGAGCTGGAGCATCCGCTTTCGCGTGCGGCGAGCAAGCAAGCAACACCGATGCTGAGCTTGTCAGTGCTCTGTTGTCGACGGTTGGCATCGCCATCCCCGTGCCGGAGTCGTACATTGATGCGGTGACGGGACTCTCTGGGAGTGGTCCGGCCTATGGATTTCAGATCATTGAAGCTCTGAGCGATGGCGGAGTGAAAGTTGGTCTGCCGCGCGATGTGGCCACGCGGCTTGCCGCCCAAACAATACTGGGAGCCGCTCGCATGGTTCTGGAGACGGGGCAACATCCGGGTCTGCTCAAGGACGCGGTCACGAGTCCGGGCGGTACGACCATCGCCGGTCTGCACGCGATGGAGCAAGGGGGCGTTCGGGCAAGTTTGATCGATGCCGTGGAGTCCGCAACGCTGCGGTCAGTCGAGTTGGGACGGTCATAACGATCAACCCGGTCAAACAGGATGCTGATGAGTCGACACAGGCATCGCTTGCTAAGAATGATGTCGTGAAATGGCAACAGCGGTTTGACTCTCTGTGGGGGTGACATAGCGTTTCTTAAACATGCCTGACTCTGCGCGCGAATGGTTGTGTGCAGACGTGCATCACGTTGGAGAAACCTGTCGTGAATAGTCCGCAGACATCCGAAGCTCCTGTGGAAACCCTTGTCCATAGCAGTCATCCCATGGATTCCTCGCGAATCCTGTTGTCAATGATGGCCTTGGCTCGTCAGGGAGAATTGGCTCATCACGATGGGCCGCAAAGCCTCGACAGCGTTGTGTCGCGACCCGTGCTGAAACGATTGATCTCTGCATTGAACTTTCGCGATGCAGCGACACTGCAGCACTCCCGTCGGGTGGCTTTGTTATCTGTGGGGATGGCTCAGCAACTTGGTTGGGATGGCCGTCATCTGCGTGTGCTCGAAGTGGCAGGGCTGCTGCACGACATCGGCAAGATCGGCGTGCCGGATAACATCCTGCTCAAGCCGGGCAAGCTCAGCGCTGAAGAAGCCGAGCTCATGTCGCTGCACTCCAACATTGGTGCCGACGTCCTGCAAGCCTGTCGCTTGGACAAGGAAGTCATTCAGATCGTGCTCGACTCCCACTCGTACTACGATGCCCACATCGATGAGTCGCGGAGGACGGGAGCGGACATTCACCTCGGCGCCCGTATTCTTGCTGTCGCCGATGCCTATGATTCATTAACGCACGATCAGGTCTTCCGCACGGGCAAGGTGCACGACGAAGCGATGGACATTCTGCATGGTGATGCCGGGACGAAGTTCGACGGCAACGTCGTGGCCGCACTTGATCGCTGGGTCGAAAAGGAAGGCATGTCCTACGTCAAGAACGAGGGTCATGCAGCCGATGATGTGGAGTCCAGTGCTCCGCAGAATATCGAGGCATCGATGGAAGCGGGGTCACTTTGTCACATCTTCTCGTATCTGTACGTGCTGGAAAGCCTGTATGACGGCTTCTACGTGCTCGATTCGGATCTTCGCTTCACCGTATGGAGTTCTGGAGCAGAGAATCTGCTGGGACGACTTTGTTCCCAAATGTTGGGAAGATCTTGGACGTCCCGGTTGTTGTCCTATAGCGACAATACGGGCAAACGCCTGTCTGACCAGGAATGCCCGATTCATGAGGTGATGGAGTCTTCACGCCCCGCGTGCCGGACGGTCAATGTTCAACAGCGTGGCGGAAGCTGGCTCGAAGTCGAAGTGCAATGTGTGCCCCTCATCGACTACCAGGGTACGTTACAGGGCGTCGCAGAAATCTTCCGGGATGTCTCACGCAGCAAGCGAAATGCACCGCAGTTTCGCGAGTTGAAGCTCGCAGCGAGCCGCGACGCCCTGACGGGCGTCGCGAACCGTGGTGAACTGGAAAAACACCTCAAGCGAATGGTTCACGAGTATTCTCAAGGCGATACGGATACGTTTAGCGTGCTCTTTCTGGATATCGACCATTTCAAAAGCATCAACGACACACATGGTCACGGTGTTGGCGACCGTGTGCTGATCTCGGTCGCCAGACTGATGCAGTCCGAGTTGTACTCAGGCGAACTCGTCGCTCGATATGGAGGTGAGGAATTCGTCGTCTTGTGTCCTTCGACCGACCTCGACGCAGCCATGCGGAAAGCCGAGCGAATCCGTTCCACACTCGCCGAAACGGCAATTGAAGACAGCGTGCGGCTCAAGGTCACCGCGTCTCTGGGAGTGTCTCAGGTCGATGACAAAGATACGATGGAGAGCTTGCTGCATCGGGCGGACACTGCGCTATACAATGCCAAAGAGAGTGGCCGCAATCGCATTTGCAAGCTGCTTCCCAAAGACTGCGTCGAAGCGAAGCCAGTAGAACCGAGCCTCGTGAAAAGTAACGGCTCGTCCTATACGTTCGAGTCTGAGTTTACGACGTGCATGGTGGCATCCATGGGCGTTTACAAAGTCAGCGGATTTGTCAACGAACTCGAGGCCGACTTGATCGAGGCCAATGAAGGCCGAGTGGTCATGCAGGTCGGCCAACCGGGATTTTTTTCCGGCTGGGGCAACCGTGAGAATCGGCGCCCCGTCAACATTGTCATGACCTTCGGCGAACCGGAGAACCAATCCGCCAAGGCGGCGTCGCGTCGCGTGCTCGTGACCGTGACCGTGACGCCCGTCGGGACACCTCCATCAGCCGATGCCTTCGAGCAGCGCGCGAAACGTGTCTTTGAACTCTCTCGTTGCTACTTTGCGGCCGATTGAGTGTTTCATCATCCAGTCAGCCGCGAGCTCAGCACCTTGCGAGCCGCCAAAGAAGAGATGAACCCAATTCCCTTGAGGGAATCGGGTTCATTTTTTGTCGGTTGTCGCTCGTGGTCCATGTGCATTTGACGAAGACGCCGTCAATCATGACCTACTGACGGAAGAAGTCGCTCGGCCCTTTGTGGGTGTAGTACGGGTACTGGACGGCTCCACCAGGGGCGTTCTGCGATGGATACTTGAGATTATGCGGGCGACTGTAGGCATAGGAGAGGTGGTGTTGCGGGCAAGTATGACCGCAACCGCAACCCGCCCCACAGGCTCCGCCGTGACCACACGCTCCACCGTGCCCACAAGCCGCGCCATGACCACAAGCGCCGGAAGGACATCCTGCAAAGCCGTTATAGCCGGGGAAGCCACTCGTGCTGTGGTACGATGACTCATAGGCGTGGGCATCCTGGATCGGATGCTGCATGGTCGCGAGATTCCCATAACGGGCCGGGACGACATTCACGTCCTGGTGATGTGGGCTCTGCCCTCGGGTAACGCCCTGTTGAGTCATACACCCGCAGGCCGTCAACAGTGACGCCATCATGCAAGCAGCAAGGTAGTTTTTCATTTCATCCCCTGAATCAGTCGGTCACAAGTAGACCGTGTCTGCAATCGTTGGTGAGTCACAATGACTGTACTTGTCGAGTAAGGATTGGCGCACTGGCAGCGGATCAGGCAGGGATCAACGATCATTTGATGTCCATGCGCCGCGACACCAAAGTGCCGGTGGCACAAGCCGGGTCCAGAATCTTTATCGGCGCGATGCCCGCCGGAATCCGCACATTCCCTGAAAAACCATCGATCCTTGCACTGAGAACAACCGGTCGATCTTGCAGGCTTGATGTAATCCGCATAGATTAACATCCGCTATTGGGAATGATGGGTTTGGGCATTGCTCGTAACATCATTCTGGCAAGGAGTTTACTAGGAATTGCTGTGTGCCGGGGGGTATCTGCGTGTTCGTCTCAGCTTCGACCATCTGTTTTCCCGAAGCCAACTTTGCTGACTCGTGTCAACAACTCACTGATTTGGAGTACGACCGGGTTGAGCTGTGGCTCAGCGAATCCTCTCCTCAACTCAGTGCGTCGCAAATCGCAAGCGATCCTGATCGATTCATTGCCATGTATCGTGAGACGACCCGCCTCACGCCGGTCGCCTTCTGTTGTGATGACGACATCTCACCGGAGGTCTTCGCCGGTCTCTCGAAAGCGGCCAAGTTGCTGCAGGTCACACAGATTACGGTCCCGTCTTCCGCGATCGGCACTCCATTTAATGCCGAGATTGACCGTCTCCGTAGCCTGACATCAATTGCCAATCAGGACGGGATTCGAGTGTCCATCAAGACACAAACGGGTCAGCTCACTGAGGACCCTGAGACAGCTGTTGAACTTTGTGGATCGGTCGATGGTCTGGGACTCACGCTCGATCCCAGCTATTACCTGATCCGGCAGAATCCGGTGACGTCGTTCGAACGATTTGCTCCGCACGTCTACCACGTCCACCTCCGCGACAGCACGGCTCAGGAATTGCAGGTGCAGGTCGGATTGGGCGAGATTGACTACAGTCGGCTGATCGCCCAACTGGAGCGTGAAGGATACAACCGGGCTCTCTCGGTTGAGCTCATTCCTTCGCTGACCGACTCCGAGTCTCGAATGCTGGAGATGCGCAAGCTACGGATGCTGCTCGACTCACTCCTCTGAGTCATCGTCCTCTTCAGGACCATCTTCCGCATCTCTGCTAAGTGCTGCAGGCGGCAGCGAGATGCTGAACCGTGTCCCTTGCCCTGGCTCGCTGTCGCACTGGATCGTACCCTCGTGTGCCTCGACAATCTTGCGAACAGTCGGCAGCCCCAGCCCACTGCCTCCAGTACGGGTCGAGAAGAACGCCTTGAACATGCGACTACGTGTCCGCTCGTCCATGCCCGCACCATTATCGATGATGTCTAAGCAGACACGTCCCTCGCGTTCGTAGGTCTGCAACTCCAATAGTCCGCCATCAGGCATGGCCTGCTCGGCGTTGCGAACCAGATTCATCAGCACCTGATGCATCAACGTCTCATCGAGGCCGACCAAGGGCAAATCCGGATCGAGATGTGGACTGAGTTCGATCCCCTGCTCCGTGACTTCTGCCTGCACGAATGTGACGAACTGCTTTACGACAGCATTCAGGTCAGTTGGATGCAGCCGCAACTCACCAACCCGGGCGAACTGCAGAAAGGCATCGAGGATGTCTTCCAGATGTCCGCACTCTCGCTGCAGTGTGACCAGCTTGTTCAACATACGACGGTCACGTGCCGACTCGCCCTGCTCCACTTCTTCAGAGAGCAAGTTCAGGTTGAGCCTGATCGTCGACAGCGGGTTGCGGATCTCATGGGCCAATCCGCCCGCAAGCGTCGCAATCTCGGAGTACTGCTTGAGCAGCCGCGCACGCTCCTGCTCGTCAAACTCAGCAGCCACCGCATTGCTCCGACAGACGGCCCACGGCGTCGTTCTCAGTCTCCTCAGACCGAAGGCTCAGTGGTCGTCACTGATAGTGTCACCGCCACTGTCAGTCGAGGCCTCGGCGAGGACAGCCTTCCGGGAGAGTTTGACCCGGTTTTGATCATCGACGGCGATGACTTTGACTTCCAGCTTGTCGCCAACACTGCAGATGTCATTGACAGATTTCACGAAGCCATCGGACAACTCGCTAATGTGACACAGGCCATCTTTACCAGGGGCGATCTCGATGAACGCACCGAAGTCCTTGATCGAGTTGACCGTGCCTGTGTAGATGCGGCCGACTTTGATCTCTTCGGTCATGGCTTCGATGCGAGCCATGGCTTCATCGGCACCTGCGCCCGATGCAGAGGAGATCGTCACAGTGCCATCGTCCTGCACGTCGATCTGAGCACCCGTTTCCTCCTGCATCGCACGGATGGTCTTGCCACCCGGTCCGATCAGCAGGCCGATTTTTTCCGGATCGATTTTGGTGGTGGCGATGCGCGGAGCATGTGGCGAGACTTCAGCACGCGGACGACGGATTGTCGTCAGCATTTGACGCAACAACTCGCGACGAGCATCGCGGCCCTGGTCGAGAGTCTTGCGGATGATCTCCTCATTGATGCCGTCGATCTTAAGGTCCAACTGAATGCCGGTGATCCCCTTTTGAGAGCCGGCAATCTTGAAGTCCATATCGCCGAAGTGATCCTCGTCGCCCATGATGTCAGTGAGGATCGTGTAGTTGTTGTCATCACCTTTCACCAGACCAATCGAGATGCCGGCGACAGGTTGTGAAATGGGCACGCCTGTGTCCATGAGTGAGAGTGTGGCACTACAGACACTGGCCATCGAACTACTGCCGTTCGACTCCGTGATATCGGAAATGATCCGGACAGTGTAAGGAAAGGCTTCGTGATCGGGCATCACCGGTTGAACGGACCGTTCAGCCAATGCTCCATGACCAATCTCGCGTCGTCCGGGGCCACGAATCGGCCGGCACTCACCCACCGAGTATGACGGGAAGTTGTAATCCAGCATGAACGCTTTGGAAGTGTCCTCGAACAGACCGTCGACTCGTTGTTGGTCTCGCACCGTCCCCAACGTGACTGTCGCCAGTGATTGTGTCTCGCCACGTGTGAACAAGGCTGAACCATGCACGCGTGGCAGAATGTCCACCTGGCAGTTCACATCTCGCAGGTCACCGGCGGAGCGTCCATCGAGCCGTTTGCCTTCGAGCGTCAGCTCACGACAGACCTGCTTGTCGACAGCGGAGAATGCAGACTTGAGTTGACCGAGCGTCCGACCATCGGAAGTCTCTTCAGCTCCGTCGGGGAAATACTTCTCGACGAGAGCGTCACGCGCAGCTCGTGTGTCAGCGGAGCGTTCGGCCTTTTTGGTGTTCTGACGAGCTTCACGCAGCTTGCCGTGCACTTCGTCGCGGACGGTTGCCAGGAACGGATTCTCGGGTGGGTTCTCATATTCGAACGGTTCGATGCCGACCTTTTCTCGGAGTTCGATCTGCATTTCACAGAGCGTGCGAATGTGCTTGTGGCCGAACATCAGGGCGTCGACCATCTCGTCTTCGGGAAGCTGATTGGCAAAGCCCTCGATCATCAGAATTGACTCGACACTCCCCGCCACGATCAGGTCCAGCGTGCTTTCTTCCATTTGCTGGACGGTTGGCAAAAGAATGAACTCGCCATCTACGAGGCCCACCCGGACGGCACCAATTGGTCCCTGATAAGGGACAGGCGAGAGACACAGAGCCGCACTCGCCCCGTTGATCGACAGCACATCGGGATTGTTGATCCCGTCGCAGGACATGACATTTGACATGACCTGCATTTCGTCTTGAAAGCTCTTGGGGAACAGCGGACGGATGGGGCGGTCTGTCAAGCGGCAGGTCAGGATTTCGCGTTGGGTTGGCCGGCTTTCTCGCTTGAGGAAGCCGCCGGGGAACTTGCCCGCTGCAGCAAACCGCTCGCGGTAATCAACAGTCAACGGGAAGAAATCGATGCCCGGCCGCGAGGGACCGGTTTGAGCAGCAACGAGGACAACCGTCTCACCATGTTTGATCAGGACGCATCCGCTGGCTTGCTTGGCGATTTCACCTGTGGTGATGGAAAGGGGCCGACCGCCGACTTCTCGTTCAACTGTAACTTTCACGCGTTTTTTCCTTCTTCAATTCCTACGACCATCGCGTCGCCCCGCGTTATTGGGGGCGAGCCATCGACAGTCCTGACATGACTCATTCCACCTGAGGGCCCAATTTTCTGCACGCTCAAGGCACGGGACCAATCGACCAGTACTTGACGTTGACCGAATCGAGATCGTCCTGAGTATGCACATCCATGACGTTGGGTCGTGTTGGCCTGCAACATCTGCTGCCTCCCCACTTGCTGCTTTTGGGGAGGTTATTTGCGGATGTTCAGACGTTCCAACAGATCGAGATAACGGTCGGAGTCGTGCTCACGAACGTAATCGAGCAAGCGTCTCCGCCGACTGACCATCATCAACAGCCCGCGCCGACTGGCGTGGTCCTTTTTGTGTTGCTTGAGATGTCCGGTCAACTCGTTGATCCGCTGAGTCAGCACTGCGATTTGAATGTCCGGCGAGCCGGTGTCATCATTCGTGCGACGATACTGTTCGATCAACTCGGTTTTTTTTTCTTTCGTCAGCGACATTGGGTCCTTCCAAACCCTGTTCTCTCGTCAGACGGTCCCAATGCCCCCTCGCTCATCAATCAAACACGAACGCCGGGAAGCGCAAGACCAGTAAATGCTTACGTATTTTCTGGAGGTACTGTATCAAGGACGTCGGAATATGCAACGCTGGACAGGAATTTCGTCCGGTTCGCCGATCGCTCCCGTTGAGGTATGACCGGCGTGGCCTCACGCCTCTCGCACGACGATGCGATTGCCGCTGATCTGGACGATTTCGACCGACTTCCCCTGGGGGATAAATGGTCCATCGCTCACGACGTCGAGCAATCGGTCGTTCACACGGGCTTTTCCAGCCGGTCGGAGCATTGTCAGTGTCTCGCCCTGTGCCCCCAGGAGCCTGGCGAGTGCCCCGGTCTCCGCGAGGTCCGGGCGAAGTTGCGGTTCGTCGGGTGATTGAACCGTGTCCATGCCCGGAGGCGTCAGAATCATCTGGTTGAGGATGGGGATCCGCGGTAGAAACTTCGAAATTGCAGTGGCCATGACAATGACTGCAATGATTGACGCACTTAGTGTTCCCATGGTCCACGTGGCGTTCGTGAGGTCGTTGTTCTTCAGCAGGATGCCGTTGCCGAAGGTCTGACTCGCCATCACCAGAGAAGCGAACATCAAGAGCGCTCCCGACACCCCGAATACGCCAAAGCCGGGGATCACGAACACCTCCATCGCCAGGCAACCCAACCCCAGCAAGAACAGCAGCACCTCCAGCCACCCGGCTGTCCCGCCGAGGAACTTGCTCCAGAAAAACACTCCGAAGCACAGTGCGGAAACAATACCGAGGATGCCGCTCATGAAGTGCAATTCGAGATAGATGCAGATAATGCCCACGAAAAACAGCAAGCCAGTCACGAAGTTCGTGTTGAGGACGAACACCGTGTCGTCGAGCCATGTGCGGCCGATCTTTTGTGGTTGAATATCCTCGGGAATGCCGAGACGTTCCTTGAGATCATCAAACGAGACGTTAGGGTTGTCGGGTTGATGCTTGAGTGGCCTTTCTGCGATCAGAAGTTCGTGAGCGCGCTTTCCGTTCAGCGTCAGAAGCAGGTCTTCGGCCGATTCGGGCACCAGTCGGCCCTGTTCCCATTCGCCGCCCGCCTCGTGGATCTCTTCCTCGCTCATGTAGGTCACATCGCCCGTCAGCTTGTTGCGAACTTCGTAGACTTGCAGGTCCTTGTCGGCCATGGCCATGAGGAGCGCCGGTGGGCGTCCTTTGCGTTCTCCCAACTCTCGCATGATCTCACGCAGGAAACTCAACACCTTCTCGGGAGCACGCTCAAATTGCCCGCCCTCTCGCATTTCGATTGGTCCAGAGTCTCCGAAGATCCCATTTGGCGTGAGGTAAATTTCATCACATCCCAATGCGATGATCGCCGCCCCACTGAGTGCCTGTTTCGGCACGTAGGCGATCGTGCGAATGTCTCGTTCTTCCAGGTCTGCAATCGCATAGGCGAGATCGCGTGATTGCCACAACAATCCGCCCGGCGAATCAATCTCGAAGATGATGACTTCCGATCCACTGGCGACGGCCCGATCGATTTGACGTTCCAAGAAGGACTCCAAGAAGGGATCAATCGTGTCCTTGACTTCGATGAGGCTCACGCGATTGAATGTTCCCGGCTTGGCCTGTTCGCGAAGCGACTCCAATGGCAGCCCATAGGCGGCGGCCAGATCATGCCGGTTTTCCACCGTCTGCATGACCAAGAAGTCAGCATTGCGGGCCTGTGCCCCGGAGAAGAGTCCCGGCTGTCCCGGCTCCTTGATGTTCCGGGAGTCTTTGATGACGACGCCAGAATCACGCATCTGAGCCGCTTCGTCCTCGATGACGAGTCGTTTCTCGGACATGCCGTCTGCCGGCTCGACCGTCAATTGCAGGATGGATGCTTGAGGGTCAATCATCCCGGTGACCAGTGCACGGTTGACCTTGGCGTTGTGTCGTTTGGCCACGAGATTCAAGGCAAATGCCCGTTGATCGTCAGTGACCGGACCACCGCGCCCAATGTCGCCCAGCTGTGCGTCGGGGTGCATCACGATCTCCTTGCACGCCAGTGCAGCCAGCACGTTATGGCCGGTCACGGTCTCGGGGATCCACGCGATTGTGGTCACGCGAGACAGAGCTGCTGACGGCAGGAAGTCAGCGAGCCCATAAACGTGGTGGAATTGACTGTTGCCTGGAGTCAATTCCAACACGAGCACCGCACGCCGGTCGTCCTTCAAAGCCGCACTTTGCAATTCCAGACCAGTCTCGCGAACCCAGTTGAGCATCTGATCGTCGATCGGACTGCTCAGCGTGATGTACCGGGCGATGACCGGCGATTCGTCCGCCGCCGGCACATCATCCGCCGTCGCTAGACCTGCTCCCGCGAGGAGGGTCGCCACAGTGAGCGTCACCAGCAGATGTCTATTGAGTTGAAAGAGCGATTGCATCCGGGCACCGATTTCTGAAGAGGGATTCCCGAGGAGATTATACCGTGACCCAAAAATGCGGGTCAAACTCTGTCACGGTTTGGACACGCCACGGATTCGAGAAATCGGGTGGCACGCCCAGACCAACGGGATGGGCGTGGCGAACGCGGGACAGTCCATCGAGTCAGTGAGAACCGTGCGCCACGCCCTTCCTGGCGTCAGGGCGTGCCACCCACACTCGTTGGAGTGACGTTGCCTTTTCCGCACTTTCCCCTTGTCAAAACGCGAAGTCTCGCACAGAAGATCATCGATTTCTGAGTTGGACAGTCGGGATTCCCGCGAATCACATGGCATCGGCGATCTCTCGGACCGCACCGATCGCCGCTTCGATGTGCTCAGTCGTGTTGAAGGGGCCCACACTCTTGCGGACCGTGCCTCCCAGTCCCATCGTCCCCAGACTCTCGTGAATTCTCGGAGCACAATGGAAGCCTGCCCGCACTTCGATGCCAAAGTTCTGGTCGAGAATCGTCGCAACCTCCTGAGGAGCGATGCCATCGATATTGAAACTCACGACGCCAACCCGCTCCTCAGGCGATGCCGAGCCATAGATTGTGACGCCATTGATCTTCCGCAGTCCTTCCATCAGTTGTGACGTGAGACCCTGCTCATGCTCTCGGAGCGATGCGACACCCTGCTCTTCGATCCATCCCAAGGCTGCGTCCAAGCCAACGATGCCGGGCGCGTTGTGATTGCCCGACTCATAACGATCGGGCATTGTCGCGGGTTGCTCGTCGGTCTCACTTTGCGACCCGGTGCCCCCCAGTCTCATGGGAAACACAAGTTCTTCCATCCCCGGGCAGAGGTAGAGCAGCCCCGTCCCCAATGGTCCTAACAGTCCTTTGTGGCCTGAGCATGCGAGGAGATCGATCGGCAGTGACTCGATATCAATCGGGAGATGTCCCGCCGTCTGAGCCGCATCAACAAGCACGAGCGCTCCAGCCTCATGAGCCATCTCACCCACATCCGCAATCGGCTGAATCATTCCGGTGACATTGGACGCATGCGTGATCACGACCAGCGTCGTCTCCGACGTTAAGCGATCTCGTAAGGCATTCAGGTCAATAATTCCGTCGGCATTGAGAGGCCCATAGTCGACCTCCACGCCTCCAAATTCTCGCTGAGCCCACAGCGGACGCAGCACCGAGTTGTGCTCCGCGAGTGTCGTGACCACCCGGTCACCCGGTTGCAACAGCCCATTGAGAGCCAGGTTGAGCCCGTCTGTCCCATTGAAAGTGAAGACAACTCGCTCTGCACTCTCTGCTCCGAGCAACCTCGCCGCTCGCTCGCGACATCGCCCGACGGTCGCGGACAACTCGGTCGCCACGCGTGTTGCCCCCCGCCCCACAGCCGCTCCCGACTCCCGTTGATAGCGATCAACCGCAGCGTAGACCGCCTCGGGCTTAGGCCAACTGGTTGCGGCATTGTCGAGGTACGTGCGAGATTGTGTGAGCCCCGTCATGTCAGTTCGTCCGTCAGTTCATCCAGCGCTGAACGAATGACCAACTCCAATTGGGGAATATGGGCTGAAATCACGTCCCACACGGTATCGAGATTGACCGTGTAATAACCATGAATCAGGCGGTCCCGCATGCCGCACACCTTTTTCCATTCGATCTCATCGTGTTCACTTCGAAAACTCTCCGGGAGGTTCTTGGCAGCTTCCCCAATGATCTCCAGACTCCTGACGACTGCACGGCGAAGAGCTTGATCTCCGAGGACATCCTCCCTCTCAGTTCCGGAGCAAGTCTCGTTGATGAATTCAATCTCATCGCGGATGTGTCTCAACCGCTCAATCGTCGAGACTGACATACTCAACCTCCCGCAGAATATGGGGGCCAATGTATGGACTGAGATACTTCACAGTCACGACCTCGACCTTGCGACCGAAGAGGTCTTCGAGCAAAAAACAAAAATCCATGAAGTGATCAAACGTTGCCTGCCCCTCTGCAAAGTCAACAAGGATGTCGACATCACTCTCTGTCGTCTGCTCTTCGCGAACGAAAGAACCGAACAGACCCAATCGGATGATACCAAAACGACGGATTCTCTCTGTGTTCTGATGGAGAAGCCGGATGACATCCGCCTTGGTTGCCACGGGTGAGACAGTGGTACTCATACCTGCATTGTAGAGCACCGATGGCGCGTGTGTCATCGGTGTTAATGTTGGTCCAGATGAGCAGCGCCGATTTGCTGAGAGAGCTCGTTCAAAGCCGCAACGGCCGACTCGGCGAGTTGAAACCACTCTTCACTTTGGAGGCACGCGGGGTGTTCCAAGATCTGTTCGTCCACCAGTCCGGCGATCAGCCCCACACGGTCCAGCAACTCATGACATCCGAATGTGCCAGGGGCGAACTCCTTCTGCCAGTCAGGACCATCCTCGGCATTCAATTCGGCAATGGCCTGTTGGCGTCGAGCCCCAGCGTCGGTGAGTGTGACTTCGTCTGTGGCCATTACTCGTTCTCCAATCCGGCTTGCACGATGATGCTCTTGAGGGTTCCCACAGGAACATCCTGCGACATTTTGCCGGCGACGGTCACCTTGCCCGGTTTGGTGGGATGTTTGAATTGACGGTGGCTTCCCTTCTGGGCAACTTGAACCCAACCGTCCTCTCTCAGTATGCGAATAATCTCACGGACGGACAAGATCCCTTACCCCCCGATGGAGTACATCGGGCGGTCCGGCTGCACGTAACTGGCGAGATTGATCTCGTGGCCGGCCTTCTTCGCGGTCACTGAGTCGCGGACGGCTTGCTGAATCGCCTGCTCATCGGCTCCGTCACGGAGGAGCGAGCGGATGTCGGTCTCCTCCAGACTGAACAGACAGTTGCGAATCTTGCCGTCAGCCGTCAGACGGAAGCGGTTGCAACTCATGCAGAACGGTTTGCTCACCGAGGCGATGAAGCCCACGCGCCCGATGCCGTCGTCGAAGTCGTACTCGGTCGCCGGTGCCCGTGGATCGTGATTGGGGTCGGGGATGAGCGGTCGAATGCCGGTTGAAAGGGCTTCGATGATCTCGTCCGCGAACAGGACTTTGTCGCGCTCCCATGCGGCGTCCGCGTCGAGAGGCATGTATTCGATGAACCGCACTTCGCAACCGGTCTCGCGGGCGAAGTGACCGAACGGGACGATCTCATCCTCGGTCACACCTCGGATGGAGACGGCGTTGATCTTGATCGGATCGAACCCCGCCACCTTCGCCGCGTGAATGCCCTCAATGACCTTTTCGTAACCGTCGCGGCGAGTGACTTCCTTGAACTTCTCCGCATTCAGTGCATCCAGGCTGACATTCAGCCGTCGCAGACCGGCGTCGAACAGGTCTTGGGCCTGCTCGGCGAGCAAAATGCCGTTGGTCGTGATGCCGATGTCTTTGATGCCGTCGATGGCGGCGACTTTGGCGACGAGCGTGGGCAGATCGCGTCGGACGAGTGGCTCGCCTCCTGTCAATCGCAGCTTATTGATCCCCATCGGCTGCACGATGCGGACGAACCGCTCGATCTCCTCGAACGAGAGCAGCTTCTCCTTCGCCATGAACTGCACATTGTCAGCCGGCATGCAGTAGAAGCAGCGGATATTGCAACGATCAGTGACGCTGATCCGCAGGTTGTTATGCACGCGGTCGAAGGTGTCGATGAGGGGCGTCATGATTCTACTCCGGGGTGGACCCATTCGGTCGAGCCGTCAGCCCAGTTCTCCTGCTTCCAGATTGGTACGACTTCCTTCAGCCGGTCGATGAGAAACCGCCCCGCCTCAAACGCCTGCACACGATGCGGACAACTCACGGCGACCGCCACGCTGATGTCACCCAGTTCGAGATGTCCCAGCCGATGAATGATGCCCGCCTCGGTGATCGGCCAACGCTCGCATGCCTCAGCGTGCAACTCTTCCATCTTGGACGTCGCCATCTCGGGATAGGCGTCATAGTCAAGTGCCAGGGTCTGTTGGTCACCTGTCATCTCACGCACCGTGCCAAGGAATAGCACCACCGCACCGGCCTGGGTCGAACGCACACGCTCGGTGAGGGCCGTATAGTCAATCGGTTCGTGTGTGAGTTCGACCATGTCACAATTGTCGTTACGTTTGTAGCTGGATTCGCAAGAATTCAGCCAACTTGCAAGTCAATATCGTTCCATCTGAACTCTTGCGAGTTCAGCTACAGATTGTGTCGTTGTCATTGCATCTTACCCGCCGCTCACGGGCGGAAAACAAGCGACATCCGTTCCTTCGCGGATCTGAGCATCATCTGTGGCATAGTCGGTGCCGATCGCGACAAGGAGTTGTGGCAACAGGGGGCGGAGATCGGGGGATTTTTCGCCCATGGACTGCTTGAGGTCCGCGACACTCGATCCTTCAGGGAGATCGACCGTCACAGTCTGTGAACCTGCCAGTTCGCGAGCCCGGGCGAACAGTTGCACGACAACTTTCATGTGATGATCAGACGTTTGGGGCTCGGTCGCAACGCCCGTCGCAGGCTGGGGAGGTAGCCGTACGAGAGGGCGAGTAACTTCAGCGGGTGAATGGTGGGGGTCGTCGTCTGTTGCTGCATTTGCAGTTTGCAACTGCTGCATTCGGTAATGCCCAGTTGCAGGTCGGTCTCGTCCATGCGTTGCATCAGTTCGGAGCCGATCTCGAGCGACGTTTCGAAATGCCGCTGCGTCAACCCGAAGGCTCCTGCCATCCCTGAGCAGCCCTTGTCGATCTTATGCACTGTGAGTCCGGGGATCAAACTGGTCAGTTCGGCAAACGGAGTCTGTGGTCCCAATGCCTTCAGGTGGCACGGCGTGTGATAGCCGGCGACAAACTCTAACGGGCCAAAGTCCGTCTTCAGTTCCCCTCGCTGGTGCATTTCCCAGAGATACGTCCCCGCCTCCTTCACCCGGGACGCGACCACGTCGACATCCGGATGATCCGTCAGTCGGGGATACTCCTGCGAAAGACACAGCGCAGCGGCTGGTTCCGTGCAGAGGATGTCGTATCCGTCCCGGGCGAACTCACACAGAATTCGCAAGTTGTGATCGGCCATCTCCCGCGCGGCTTCGAGGTCGCCGGCGGAGACCATCGCCATTCCTGACGCAGTCTGCTGTCTGGGGATGACGACCTCGATGCCATTGTGCTTCAGCACGGCGAGCAACGCCCGTCCGAGTGACGGGTCGTGAAAGTTGACGTAATGATCGACAAAGTAAACGACGGGAGTCTTGGATCCCGCGGGTGGTGCCTCGCGTGCGGGGTCTCGCTGTCCGTACTTGCGAAGAAAGGACCGACGCGTAAATGCGGGCAGTTTACGGTCACGAGAGATGCCCAACAGTTTCTCAATCACCCATCGGGCCGGACGATGGTTCAGCACCCAGTTGGAGAAGGGAGCCGTTCGTGAGCCGAGCTTGCCAAATGAGTGAGCTCGCGACAGCGTCCAGTCGGTTCGCTCCAGACCGTTTGTAGCGACGTAGGACGCTTTCGCCTCGATCATCAGATGCGGAATGTTGACTTGCGACGGACACTCCAACTCGCATTGCTTGCAGTTGAAGCACAAGTCGGCGAGTTCCTTCATCGCTTCGGATGACAGCTCTTGTGGGTCGAGCTTGCCGGACGCGAGATCGCGCATCACAACTGCCTTGGCGCGCGGACTGGCCGCTTCGATTGGGTCGTGATGGAACAGCGGACACATCCGCTCGCTATTGCTCGACGCGCGACAGATCCCACAGTTCGTGCATCGCTCTGCTGTCTGTGACAGCTCATCGGGAGACCATTGGAGCTGCAGATCCGTCAGTTGGGGAGTCGGCGGTGTCGCCGTTCGCAGTCGTCGCACCGTGACGTGCGGATCATCGCTGATGATCTTGCCGGGGTTCATCAGGTTGTGAGGGTCGAAGATGTCCTTGATCTCGCGAAACACGCGATACAGCGGCCCGTACTGCGAGCGGATGAACGCCGTCCGCGCCAGGCCATCGCCATGTTCACCGCTAATCGTCCCTCCCACTTGAAAAACCGCTTCATACAGGTCGCGAGCCATCGTCTCAATGCGACCCGTGTCTGCCTGAGTTGGTTGGGGGAGGAATGGTCGAAGATGGAGTTGTCCGGATGCGGCATGCGCGTACAGCGACGCAGTGATCTCATGCTTCTGCAGCACCCGTTGAGCCTTCGTGAGAAATTCCCCCAAGAGTTCTGGAGGGACGGCGATGTCTTCCACGAACGGAAGCGGTCGGAAATCCCCTAACAGTCGAGCGAGCAAAGGCACTACACGACCGGGTAACGACCAGAGAAACTCAACTTCGCTGTCAGAGTACGCCTCGCGAGCCACCACAACCGATGCATCCCGGTGGCGAACTGCCGAGATGGCCATTTGAATCCGATCGCGGACCTGCCGCTCACTGTAGCCGGTCTGCTCGACCAGAATCCCCGCCTCTGCCGTCTTGGGAATCCACTCCTCGAATCTTACGTCCGCCTCTCGACCGAGAGACAAGAGACGTCGGTCCAACAGGTCACAGGCACTTGGTTGTTGGGGCGAGATTTGCTGGACGGCTGTGATCGCAGCATCCATCTTGCCAAACAACAACAGGGCGACTCCTCGATGAGCCGGCAACGGTGCGGTGTGTAAAGTCGCCTCCGTGAACATCCCCAGCGTGCCTTCCGACCCGACGAGCAGTCGCGGCAGATGCAACTCATTCGGCGTCATCACGCCACTCAGCTGATACCCGCAGCAGTTTCGAATCGACGCTGGCTGTCGCTCATCGATCAACGTGGCGTGTTCTTCGAGCAGCTTCCGCAAGCGACCGACAAGGTCTCGTCGGACAGTCGGCTCTGTGACGGAGGAGCCCGGATCGGTCAGCGGATCGAGTTCGTCGGCACGCCGGACCGGTCGTGCTCCCATTGACTCCTGGCTCAACTCCAGACGCGTTCCGCCCGCGAGCACGACCTCCATGCTCAACACATGGTCGCGCGTGGAGCCGACCCGAACTGAGTGTGACCCTGCCGCATCGACTGCCAGCATCCCGCCAACTGTTGTGACCGCTGTGTTCGACGGATCGGGGGGGAAGTATCGGCCCAGTGGATGTAGAGCCGCATTCAGCTCATCCCGCACAATCCCCGACTGGACTCGCACCGTCTGTTCACTGAGGGCGAGCACACTCCGCATGTGGCGTGAGAAGTCGACGACAAGCCCACTGCCGACCGCAGCCCCCGTCACCTGGGTCCCCGCCCCACGAGGGATCAGCGGAATGTGATGTTCACCCGCGTATCGAGCGAGGCTCTCGACATCCGCTGCGTCCAGCGGATAAGCCACTCCCAAGGGTCGTTCTTGATACAGGCTGCCGTCCGTCGAGTACACCGAACGCGTGACCGCATCCAGTCGTAGCTCCCCGCGAAAGGTCCCCGTCAGGTCTTCCAGAATTTCGAGTTGAGTATCGGCCACAACAAACGCAGTCGAACGACTGCCGATAAAAATGCGATGTGAGTAAGAAAATCTTGATTCAGTCTATGCGGAGAGCAGACGAACGGCTATCGCTGCACCGCCCATTCCCACGATTGGTGGGGTCTTCTCTGCTCATAGACTCGAACCTCAAGCCGAACCGCGATACGCTGGGGAACATGCACCAACTTTTCAGTCGATTCGTCCCTGTTGCTCATCGAAGGTCGGAAACCATGCGACGCCACACGCTCCTCCTTTTCCTGTTGCTCACGACCGTCTCTTCCGTCCACGCGGGATCACTCCGTGCACTCCCGGAAGGTAAGCAACCCACCGATTCTCGGCTCAGTCCCCCACAGAATCTCAATGGCTACTTTCCCTTCCAGCCGGTCAAGAGTGCGGATGCATGGCCCGCGCGGCAAGCAGAGATTCGTCGTCGAATACTCGTCTCGCAAGGCTTGTGGCCCCTCCCAACCAAAGCACCCCTCAACGCAGTCATACACGGACGCGTCGAGCGGGACGATTACACCGTTGACCGCGTGTTCTTCGAGTCGATTCCAGGACACTACGTCACAGGGAGTCTCTACCGATCCAAAGATCAGCCGGGCCCACATCCCGCGATCATCTCCCCTCACGGACACTGGCAGGATGGCCGCTTCTACGATCACGGCGATCAGGAACTCCACAAACAGATCGCGATCGGAGCCGAGCGGTTCGATCCCGGCGGACGCTATCCACTTCAGGCACGAGCCGTGCAACTCGCACGGATGGGCTGCGTTGTCTTCCTGTATGACATGACTGGCTACGCAGACTCGATCCAGATCAAACACCGCCCGGACAAATGGGACCACCTCGACCGCCCGACCGACTGGGGCTTCATGAGCGTCCAGGCCGAGTTGCGGTTGCAGAACATGATGGGCCTGCAAACCTGGAACTCGATCCGTGCTCTCGACTTCATCCTGAGTCTCGATGACATTGACTCTTCCCGCGTGGGGGTCACGGGCGCCAGTGGCGGCGGGACCCAGTCCATGATCATCTCCGCGATCGACGACCGCATCACCGCTGCGATGCCGTGTGTGATGGTCTCGACCGCCATGCAAGGCGGCTGCACTTGCGAGAACGCCCCCCTGCTCCGCATCGATCAGGGCAACATCGACATCGCCGCCGCGACCGCTCCCAGGCCGCTCGGCCTCACTGCTGCCGACGACTGGACAAAGGAACTTAAGACGAAGGGCTATCCCGATCTGCAAAATCTCTATCAGATGTTGGGACATCCCGACCGTCTCACTGCGGCGTTTCATACGGAGTTCACGCACAACTACAACCACGTCAACCGCACAGTGATGTACGGCTTCTTCAACCGTCACTTCGGTCTCGGCTTCGACGAACCCGTCCTTGAGCGGGAGTACAAGCCACTCACTGATGAAGAAGCGACCGTCTGGACCGACGAGCACCCTGCCCCGACAGGCGATCAGGTCGGCGACGCCCACGAAGTCGCCCTCCTGCAACTCGCCACTCAGGACGCCACGGAAAAGATCAACGAACTCATCCCGCGTAACGAGGAGCAGTTGACCGAGTATCGGCGAGTCATCGGAGGCGCGTGGAAGACCATCCTCGGTCGTCAGCTGGATGATGTGGGCGATGTTGAGTTCGAACTCACACTCAAGGAAGAGCGAGACGGCCATCTGCTGATGACGGGTCTCATCAATCAGACTTCCCAGAGAGAGCAGCTTCCGGTCGTGTTCCTGTATCCTCTGGAGAATTGGAACGGACGAGCCGTGCTCTGGTTCACCGATCAAGGCAAAAGCGGTCTGTTCAAGGGCGACAACCCGATTGATGCCGTGCAGCAACTTTTGAAGTCCGGCACAGCGGTCGCCTCAGCAGACTTGTTCGGCCAGGGAGAGTTCAACGCGGATGGCAAGCCTCCCGCTCATCAACAGATGTGGTATCAGCGAGACGGCAAAAGCGGATGGCAGACGTTCGCCGGATACACCTTCGGCTACAACCACCCCATCTTCGTTCGCCGAGCGCACGACGTCCTGACGATGCTCGCTTTCATCCAACGTCATGAGCGGCAGCCGAAGGCCATCGACCTCGTCGGCATCGGGGAAGCCACCGGACCAGTTGTAGCTGCCGCCTGCAGTCAGGCTGGAGACGCGGTTACCAACACATATCTCGACCTGGGAGATTTCTCATTCGAGAAATTGACGCGGTCGGATGACCCCCTGTTTGTCCCCGGTGCGGTCAGGTATCTGGGAGTCGATGGTTTGGTGAGCCTGTGTCCTCCGCAGAGAACCATCATCGCCCGGAAGGCACCGCTGCGGGTCGCCCGAGCGGTCGCTGCTGCCAACCCGGAGAGTGCTTTGATCGGCGGTCCGACCCTGCCGCAACAGACTTCGACAGCGGAGGAACTCATCGACCGCCTTGTGACATCTCTCACCATAGCCCCTCCAGAACCGCCCGCAAACTGATTCATTCGCAACGATGCCTTTTCACAGATTCGATCGACCCATGCCGCGAAAACGAGTTTTCTGCCTCTTGATCCTCACTGCGACCGTCCTGGTTGGATGTCGCCAGAGTGCTCCGCCATCGACTGCCCCACCATCCGACGGTCAACAACCGGCTGCTGCCACGGAGCAGGCTTCACAGCCGTCTGACGATCCGGATGTGGTTGCTGCCCTGGAAGCATCTGCGACCGCAGTCAAGCAGAACGATGCGGGCATTGTGACCGAGGTCGACTTCCGTGGTGCCGAGATCACCGACGCAGACCTCGAACCGCTGACGAAGCTCACCAACTTGCAATCTTTGCTACTGAACGAGACGGCCATCACCGATGATGGTCTGCAAACCGTCGGAAAACTCACGACGCTTCGCAACTTCGACCTCCGCGGTTGTGGCATCTCCAATGCCGGGATCGAGCATCTGACGGGGCTCACGAATCTCAAGGCTCTCAGGCTTTCCGGTGAAAGTGGGGCGACGACGGTCGACGATGGGGCAATGGCATCCATCGCCAAGCTGACCAATCTCAAGGCACTGCCTCTGGACCACCTCTGGATCAGCGAAACAGGATTGGCAGAACTCAAGGGCCTCAACAATCTGGAGGAACTGTACCTCGCTCACACACTCGTCGGCGACGCAGCTTTGGAGGTGATTGGCCAGATGCCCAGCCTGAAGAAGCTCCGCATCTCCGCCACCAGCGTGTCGAGTGACGGCCTCGCACACTTGCAGTCACTCACCAACTTGGAGAGCCTCGACTTGAGTGAGACCAGTCAGGTCTTCGATGCGGGGCTGGAGCATCTCGCCCCCATGACCTCGCTCCAACGCCTCAACCTCTGGCGGGTGCCCATCACTGATGCGGGCGTCGCCCATCTCTCCGGTCTCACTAACATGGAGTGGCTCAACCTCGACAACACCCAACTCACCGACGCCGGCCTCCCCGCCCTGAAAGACATGCACCAACTCAAGTTCCTGCACCTCGGCTCGACCGCCGTCTCCGACGCCGGGTTGTCACACTTGGAAGGCCTCACCTCGCTGGCAGACCTCAAAGTCACCCGCACCGCCGTCACCGAAGAGGGCGTCGCCGATCTCCAAAAGAAGCTGCCGAACACGGAGATCCAGTTGAAGTATCTCGGCGGCGAATGAAAGTAGCCATCACGCTTCGCCGTGATGTGCAGATGAAGTGAAGGCTTGTCATCGTGTAAAGTGGGCTTGTCCTACCCCACGTCACTGAGTCACAAAGTGTGAAGTAGACAGGCAGATTTTGAAGGGATATACTCTCGACCGCATCGGAATGTTTTCCCAAGCAGAATTCTACTCGCGACACTGATTCACGCACCCCTAGCTCAATTGGATAGAGCACCGGTCTACGGAACCGGAGGTTTCAGGTTCGAATCCTGAGGGGTGTACTCGACTTACGACGATTCCTATTGCTGATGCAGGAAAGCCACCCCGAATCATGGCAGCGATCCGAGGCGGCACCAACAAGACTTTTCAGTTTGCTGGAGTGGTGTCTCACGGCTCGTTCACGATAACTGTGGTTCCGTATGTCGATCCGTTGATTTTGACGAAGGGGAATCAGCATCTCTACCTCACTCTTCGGCCCATGCTCGATCAGGCGCAGAAGGTGGCAAGCTGATGTGTTTGAGTTTGCGGAGGGGTATCCGACGCCGACTTGCCTCGCCCTTCTGCACTTTCGTTGATGCCAGATACGTTGAAAGATCCTCCTGCGACACCCGGATTGTACCGCGACCAATTCCAATCCGGTGAGTTACCAGACGGCCAGTGTTAATCAATGCGTAGACACACTGAGGCGAGACCTGCAACTCTGCGGCGACTCTTGGACAGTCAACATCATTTCGTCACCTGCTAAATATCAGTCATATCGATCCTGCTCTCACCGGACGCGAGGGAAGGTTATGAGTTCATCTATTCATCGTTGGACTCAACAGCCAGCCCTGTCGAGCAGACATCCATCTCGTATGTTTGCGAGCGATCGTGACATCACGGTGCAGCGTGATGACTACTTTTTTCGTCAGACGACCTCCCACCCTTCGCGGTACTCCTTGCGGATGTACTTGTCTGCCTCCGGACAGTTGGGGGCTTTGAGATTCTCTGCGTCCCATTCGATTGCTTGTTCGCAGCGGTAGGCGATGTTGCCCAGGAGGACGGATTCGGTGAGTGGGCCGGAGTAGTCGAAGTCGCACGTTGTGGGTGTGCCCTCTTTGCAGGCTTTGATCCACTCGGCGTGGTGGCCGATCGACGGAGGGATCGACTGCTCCGGCGGGGTGAAGTCGCTGAACTTTTCTGCCGGAAACAGGCGGTAGTTCGAGTAGTCGGCGAACATCATACCCTCGCTGCCGACAAACATGACGCCGTTTGCTGGGACACGTTGACCGTTGATCTCCTGGGGGATCATGTTGCCGTCGTACCACGTCAACTTGACCGGCGATTTGCCGTCTCGTTCGGGGAAGTCGAGATGGACCGTGAGTCCGATCGGGCACGTTTCCGGATGCACCGGCGGGCCTTCGGTCGAGCAGTGTGTCGGGTACTTGAGGTCCAGCGCCCAGAACGGCAGATCCATGAAGTGACAGGCCATGTCACCCAGCGTGCCGGTGCCGAAGTCCCACCAGCGACGCCACTGTGCTGGATGATACCGCCCGGCGACGAACGGCCGTTCGGGAGCCGGGCCGATCCACAGATCCCAGTGCAGATTCTTTGGCGGCTCCTGCCCGCCTTCGGGTCGCTCGCCACCACCCCAGTGTTTGCCGACCCAGACGTGGGCCTCGGTGACGTCGCCGATTGCTCCGGATCGAATGATCTCGACGACCCGGCGATAATTGTCTTTCGCGTGGATCTGCGTGCCCAACTGGGTTGCGACGCCGTGCTCCTTCGCGGCTTGAGCGATCACACGAGCTTCGTGGACTGTGTGACTCAGCGGCTTCTCGACGTACACATGCAGCCCCTTGCGGATGGCGCGTATCGCAGCCGGGCCGTGCGTGTGATCGGCGGTCGCAATTGTGACAGCGTCGATCTTGTCAGACTCCTGATCGATCAACTCACGGAAGTCGTTGTATGTGCGAGCTCCCGGGAAGTTCTGCAGCTGCCGTTCGAGATAGACGTCGTCGACGTCGCAGAGTGCGACGATGTGTTCCCCCTTCACGCCATCAATGTCGGCCGCCGCGCGATTAGCCGTGCCGATGCAGGCGATGTTCAGCTTCTGGTTGGCGGACGTCGACTCAGCGGCGGAAGCACCGGACGTCCAGAGTCCTGCTGATAGTGCGGCACCTGCGGAGGTCTTGAGGAAGTCACGACGGTCAGTGTTCGTTGAGGATTTCATAATGAATGTTTGTCTGTCTTGGAGGGAGGAAGGCGGGAGGTGTGAGGGATGTTCGTGGGTCAACGGGTGGCAGGGTCAGGAGCGAAGCGGATGGCCCTGACATTGTGCGTCCATCTGCGCGGGGCCATCCCGTTGGTCTGACCCCGCCACCCCGAACTCGATCTCAATGAATCAACACACCACCTATCGATTGAGGCGTCGTTGGCGAATCTGGTCGAGGGTGACCGCGACGATCACGATCACTCCAATGATAATCTGCTCGTAAGCCGTCGGCACCCCTAACGAACGACAACCGTGGCGAATCACTTGCATCAACAGAGCACCGGACAGGGTCCCCATCACGGATCCACGGCCGCCGTTGAGGCTGCCGCCCCCGATGACCACCGCAGCGATAATGTCCAACTCTCGACCCGGCAATGAGTTAGGGTCGCCCTCGGACAGGCTGGTCAGGTTGTAAAGGCCGGCGACCCCCGCGAACAGACCCGCGAGTGAGTAGACGATGATCCGCGTCTTGGTGAGGCCAATGCCACACAGACGAGCGGTCGCTTCGTTGGACCCGATGGCATAAACGTGTCGTCCAAAGATCGTGAGATGCAGTAGAGCAGCGACCACGATCGCCAGCACGACCATCAGCCAGACGCCCGGCGAGACGAGCAACCATGCGGGTTCCGGGACCGGTCGTTCGATCGCCAGCAACCACTCTGGTAGCTTGCCGAAGGCACGAATGGGCGTTCCTTCGGCGATTTCACGTCCGACTCCTCGAAAGATGGTCATCGTGCCGAGAGTCACAATAAACGGCACGACGCGCAGCCAACTGACCAGTGCCCCGTTCACAAGTCCGGTCAGTAAACCGGTGAGCAATGCTGCCGAGACACCGACGAGAGGGGAGTACTCGGCTCGAAAGAAGTAAGCCGCAACCGTCGCTGACAGCGCAATGGCGGCTGCCGCTGAAAGGTCGATGCCGCCGGCGATGATCACGATCGTCATGCCGAGTGCCGCCACGCCGACGAGCGACGTGTTATGCACCATCAGTCGCAAACTGGCCGTCGTGGCGAATCGTCCTTCGGCCCCGCGTGCTTTGGCCCGATACTCGTCCGCTACCCAGAAGATGCAGAACACGAGCATCAGCCAGATGAGCGGGCCGGCGACAGTCGTGAGTCGACGCAGGGCGGGAGTTGAAGGGGCCGGGAGTTCAGACATCGGTTCCAATCGCGGTGCTCAGGATCGTTTCCTCAGTCCATTCTGATGCCCCGCGCACATCCTGCAAGCGTCCGCGACTCATGACGGCGACCCGGTCACACACTGAGAGCAATTCTGTGAAGTAAGAACTCACAAAGATGACCGCCTTCCCGGTCGCCGCCAGTTCGCCGATCAGCCGGTAGATCTCGGCCTTGGTGCCGATGTCGATGCCCCGCGTCGGCTCGTCGAGCAGCAGCACTTCCGCTTCCTGATGCATGACCCGTGCGAGGGCCACCTTCTGTTGATTGCCGCCGGAGAGTTCGACGATCGACTGTTCGGGTGAGCGAGCTTTCACCTGAAGTCGGCCCATCCAGTGCTCCACCTGCGTGCGGCGTTCACCCAACCGCAGCCATCCTCCCCGCGAGTAGGGAGACAGGCGACTGTAGGTCATGTTGTCAGCGATGGACCGGGTTTGGGCGAGACCTTCTCCCTTGCGATCTTCTGAGACGAGTCCCAGACCGGCCCGGATGCGTGCCTTTGGCGTCGCTGCGGGTGAGAGTGTGCCGATGCTGACCGAGCCGGACTTCACCTCATCCAATGCAAACAGACAGCGCAGCAACTCTGTCCGCCCGGCTCCCACCAGACCGGTGATGCCCAGGATCTCGCCACGGCGCAGCTCAATCGAGATGTCCTCCGGCGAGTGACGGCCACTGAGTCCATTGATGTGCAGCAAAACGTCGCCCGGTTCGTGCGGGACGCGAGGGAACATATCATCGACATCCCGGTCGACCATGAGCCGGACTAACTCCTGCTCCGAGACATCATCGAGCACTCCCGTGCCGACGGACTGTCCATCCCGCAATACCGTGTAACGCTTCGCGACCTCGCGGACCTCTTCCAGAAAGTGACTGATGTAGACAACGCCGATGCCGTCTTCGCAGAGAGAATGAATGACGACGAACAGCCGCTCGACGTCGTGACGTGTGAGCGAACTGGTCGGTTCGTCGAACACGATGACCCGCGCCTGCATCACCAGTGCCCGGGCGATCTCGACGAGTTGCTGGGCACCAATCGACAGCCGATTGACGAGCGTCTTTGGCTCCAACTCCGGATGACCCAATCGATCGAGCACCTCGGAGACACGGCAGCGCTGCTCTGCTCGACGCAACAGGCCGAACTGCCCTGCCTCCTGCCCGAGCATGATGTTGTCCTCGACACTGAGGTCGGGAGCGAGGTTCAACTCCTGATAGATCATTGACACACCAGCAGCGAGTGCATCCTGCGGACCGGTCGGAGCATACGTCTCGCCGAGAATGGACATGCGTCCTGCGTCTGCAGATTCTGCACCACTGAGGATCTTCATCAGCGTGCTCTTGCCAGCCCCGTTCTCACCGACGAGGGCCATCACCTCGCCCCCCTGCACTGTCAGCGACACCCCGTCCAGCGCCTTCGTCGCCCCAAACGACTTACGGATGTCATGCATCTCAAGCAGTGCGGGCATGGGCGAATAGCAAGTTTTTCAGTGAACAGGAATCAGACCGACGAGATCGGCTTACGAAGAGTCATCAACGGAAGCAGCCGTTCAATTCCTCTCACTCAACACGATTTGACAGAAATCTTCAACAGGCGTAGCGCCTGATTGTTCCAGCAGATTGAGTTTCAATTCTGCGACCTGCTCGCGGATTAACTCGTTGTACCAAAGGCTTCTGGCCAGAAAGTTGCTCAGCATTCGATCTGGATCGGGCGAGTGTTGGAGGAACTCAGTGTTTTTGCGTTCACGTTCCTCGAAGACTGATGTGGGAGCGACAAGCCAGAACGAAGCGACACTTTCGAGATTCAATTCATTTACCCAACGAGGTCGCATCGCCCAGCCATCAATGACGATGGGCGATCCCCACGAAGCATGATTGCGAATGACTTTCTCGACTGCCGGCCATGTGGCCTCGTGCTGCGCTGTGGCGTCAGCAATGAGTTGGTCCACCGAACTGTTGGTGAAGTAGTCGGTATAATCACGACCGTGGATGACATGCAGTCCCGGATGAGACTCCGGCGTGGTGACTGCCCTTGCAGCAGTCATTAAATCATCAATGCTCAGTGAAGTCGCTCCGATTTGTTGCGCCAGATGTCGACCGAGCGTCGTCTTGCCGACACCCGGTGCCCCGCCAATAAGCAGCACTTTGGGGTGAGTCATGTGACATCCTTTCCATTCAACAAGACTATTCGCGGAACTTCTCGGGGAACAGCAGGGCGTGCATGTCGTCTTCGTGCATGTTCTCGGGAGTGGCAAGGGCTTCGCCGGTCGAGATGACGGGTTCGAGTGTCTCGCCTTCGAGGTGGGCGACCATGTTCTTGACGGCCTCGTAGCCCATCTTGACGGGGTTCTGCAGGACGATGCCGTCCATTTGACGTTTCTCCATCGCTTCGACGAGTTGCGGGTCGGAGTCGAAGCCGATGAACTTGACCTTGCCGGCGAGTTGCTTGTCTTGCAGGGCCTTGAGCATGCCTTTGTTGAGTGATTCGCAGACGGTGAAGATGCCGTCGACCTTGTCGCCGTGCGTGAGCAGGAGTGACGAGGAGACGCGGACGGCTTCGACTGTGTCGGTTGTCACGCGTTGCTCGTCGGAGATGATCTTGATGTCGGGGTACTTGGCGAGCGTTTCGAGAAAGCCCTCTTCGCGTTGCTCGGTGCTTTCGCTGCCCTCCTGGTAGCGGAGCAGGATGACGTTGCCTTTCTCGCCGAGCAGTTTGGCCATGTGCTCGCCGGCAATGACGCCGCCCTGATAGTTGTCGGTGGCGACATAACTGATCGTCGCGGAAGGATCGGAAAGTCCACTGTCGAAGATGAGCGTGGGGATGCCGGCGTCTTTGGCTCGACGGACAACAGGGATCATGCCATCGCGGTCGATGGGAGCGAGGCAGATGCCATCCAGTTGGTCGTTGATGAACCCGTCAACAAGATTGATCTGTACGTCTTTCTGCGATTCGCTTTCTGGACCATCCCAGATGATCTCGACGTTGCCCAACTCCTCAGCGGCCTGCTCGGCTCCGGCCCATACGGAGAGCCAGAAGTCGTGCGTCGTGCCTTTGGGGATGACGGCGATACGGTACTTCTTCTGCCCGCCGACTGTTTGATCGGTCGAACCTGCTGTCGCTTCACCTGTCGACGTAGAGTCTGCACAACCACTGACAATGGCGAGCAGGCTCGCGATCACCAGAACAATGCCGGAACGAGTGAGCTGCCGCATCTGTGGGTTCTTTTTCATCAGCCGTGATCCGATCGAGTGCTTTGGGGGATTCTGCATCGTACCACCGTGTGATGGGAGGACCAACCCAGTCGATTGTGCTTGGATCAAATCGCATGCATCCGCACTTTGATGGTGGGCAAGGAGACTCAACAACTTGTCGACCACGGTCTGGCGACGGAGTGCGACAGAGAGCGACGACTCTGGATGACGCAAGTTCTTCACCACGGATTTCACGGATGACACGGATTGCCGAGAATGATCCCGATATGTTTATCCGTGTTATCCGTGAAATCCGTGGTCCCCGTTTTTAGTCGCCACTGAAAGCAGCCGGAATGCTGATGAATTACGGTGACGGCGTAGCCCGCCGGACGTGACCGCTCATTTTGACCTTGAGCTTGCCGTTGGAAGTGGTCCCCGTGGGGACATTCACTCGCAGAAAGAGCATGCCTGTCGCTTCGGGCCGCTTCTCTGACTTGGCACCGATGAGGAATGGTGTTCCCGGTTTGGGCTTCGGCTTGTCCCGACCGTCGGCTTTGGGTTGGGTCACGATGAGTCCCATCAGGGCTCCACAGTTGATGCCGGGGACGAGATGATGATCGAGGTCTGCTGTGGAAAGGCCATCGGCACCGAGAGTGCTATTGACGATGAATTTGTAGGTCCCCGTGGTTTCGAACCGGACCGGTTTGTCCTTCTCGACGAGAAATCCGGTCGGCACCCAACTCTTCGCAACATCAACCTCGACTTCGAGAGACTGCTCAGCGAAGATCCGTTCCTCTAATTCGTCGAGTCTCTTCTGCGCCTCTTCGATGTCGGGGGCGAGGTCGAGGATCTGACGCAGAACCTTCTTCGCCCGTTCGGTCTCCCCCGCTTCGTCATACTTCGTTGCCAGATTGCCGAGTTGTTTGAGGTACTCGATCCGCGCTCGCTCGGCATCGCGGTCCAGTTGCTTGACCGTCGGCGTCTGGGCGGAAGTCTGACTGACGCTCACTGCGAAGAGGCACAGTGCTGCGGTTGTCAGGAGTGCCTGCATGACGATCGAACTCCTCGGTTGCATGATGGGTCACTCCTGCTTTCCGCTAACTCCCGAGAATCTTTGATCGCAGATACGTGAGCAATTCAACCGCCGCTCCGATGTCGGCTTTCTGACGGTCGCGGTCCTCGGGGATCTCGCGTTCGATGGTGAGGGGGCCTTTGTAGCCGAGGTCGTGGAGGGTACGGAGGTAGGTCTCCATGCCGACGTCTCCTTCGCCAAGGGGGACTTCGCTGCCCCAAGCCTTGCCGCGTTGGCCTTCGGGAGCCCATGTGCCGTCTTTGCAGTGGACGCTGCGAACGAGATGCCCCACCTTTTTGAGTGCTTCGATCGGGTCGCCCGTGCCGTAGAGAATCATGTTGGCCGGGTCGAAATTGATAAACAGGTTGCCCCGCTCGACATCGCTGATGAAGTGCAGCAGATGGTCAGCTGTCTCCTGGCCCGTTTCGAGATGCACGTTCTGCCCGTTGCTTGCGGCATGGTCGAGCAGGTCGCGTGTGACCTTAAGCAGTCCCTGATAACTGTCGCTGGTGGTGTCTTCAGGCACAAAGCCGATGTGCAGGCCGATTGTGTCGCAGCCGAGTTGTTTGGCAAAGTCGGAAATCTCTTTCATCTCCTGCAGACGTGCTGCGCGGGTGTCTTCCGGGACGAGTCCGACGGTGCGGGCCGTTGTTTCAATGTCTGCATAGCTCTCGCCATCGAATCCTCCAAATACGCAGGTGATCGTGATGCCCGCATCTGCACAGCGACCGAGGAACTCTTGGGCTGCCTCGGGAGTGCGAGTCTGCTGATGAGGCGCATGCACTTGCACGCTGGGAATGCCGAGATCCTGAGCAACATCCAGATGCACGCCAAGTCCGGCGTCGACCGACGCAAACACACCAATGGGCCATTGTTCCATGAGGGTCTCCTGAGTTCCGGTGTTGAGATCGTTTCATGATAACGTCGACTTGGAAAAGTCTCTATTCCTGGTCATGGTCAAGGGACTCATCTGATCGGCACGTTAATCGATTATTGGGGACGGAGAAGAGGTAGAGGGGAACGCGGATTCGAGCGAATGCGGCGGATGTTCGCAGATTTGTTTGATGCTTCGCACCATCTCTCCATCCGTGTCAATCCGCTGCATCTGCCTCGATCCGCGTGTCCTTTCCATTGCCATGCAGTCTGCAAGTTTGAAGAGGGGTGGATTATCGGGTTGTCTGGCAAGTGATTCTTGATGAACATGGACATTCAGTGCGACTTCGGGCGATGTGACACTCAGACAACGAGGAGCGAACCATGCAACGTCGAACCTTCCTGCGAACTTTGTCCGCCGCGGCTCTGGTGGGAACGCAGCCCTGGCGGTTGTCTCCTGGAGCGGACGCGAAGCAGCAGCCGCTGGATCTGCCTATCGTTGACACGCATCAGCACCTGTGGGATCTGGAGCGGTTTCAACTCGACTGGCTGAAGGGGACACCAGACGTCTTGAAGCGGAACTATCTCACAGCGGACTATCTGGAGGCGACGCAGGGGCTGAACGTGCAGAAGTCCGTGTATCTCGAAGTCGATGTCGTGGTCGAACAACAGCGAGCGGAAGCTGACTACATCATCGAGTTGATCGAGAGTGGCAAGCATCCGACGGCTGCAGGAGTCATCTCCGGGCGATGTGACAGTCCTGAGTTTGCGGACTACATCAGTGCCTACAAGAACAACTCGGCAATCAAGGGGGTGCGAGATCTGTTGCAGGGGTCTCCTCGAGGTCGCTGTCTCAAGCCACAGTTCGTGAAGTCGATCCAGATACTCGGTGAGATGGGGCTCAGTTTCGACATGACGATCCGCCCAAGCGAACTCTCGGATGGACTGAAGCTCGTGCAGCAATGTCCTGACACGCTGTTTGTGATTGATCACTGTGGTGTCGCTGACCCGAAAGCATTCATGCCGGCTCATCGTGATGAGGCAGCTCACGACGCAGAGACTTGGCGTCGCGACATGGCCAACTTGGCGAAAGAGCCGAACACGGTCTGCAAGATTTCGGGCATCGTTGCCCATGTGCCTGCGGAGTGGGAAACGGGGGATCTAGCACCGATCGTCAATCACTGTCTGGAAGTGTTCGGTCCAGACCGTGTGATGTTCGGCAGCGACTGGCCCGTTTGTCTGCTGGGGGCGCCGTTAAGCCGCTGGGTTGCTGCGCTGAAGGAGATCGTCAGCCTGCAGCCTTTTGAACATCAGCAGAAGCTGTTCCATGACAACGCGATTCGTCACTACCGTCTGGACGCGTGACGTCTGGTGGTGGTCAGTTTGACCAAACAGGGTGGCACGCTCTGACCAACGGGAAGGGCGTGGCGGGCACGGGGCGAGGGATTGCAGCCTCCAGAGCAACTCGCCACGCCCTTCCTGACGTCAGGGCGTGCCACCCGAAACATCTTCAGATCAAACTGACCCAGTACCTGACATCTTCGCTCCTTGTGACGGTCGACGTCTTGCGTACAATGCAGGGTCGACGACTGTGTTCCGGCATTCAGTGAGAGACTGCGTTTGATGCAAGAGATTCTGCGAGAGGTGATGGCTGCGATTGATGCGGACCGTCCGGTCGTCTACACGACATTGGTGGAAACGCGTGGGTCGACGCCGCAAAAGGCGGGGGCATCCATGCTGGTGTATGCCGACGGATCGCAAGTCGGAACGCTGGGCGGCGGTTGCGTCGAGGCAGAGGTCAAACGCCGGGCGCTGCAGCGGCTCCACGGAGGGCAAGCCGAACTGCTGTCGTTTCAACTGGACAACGATTACGGCTGGGATGACGGTCTGATTTGCGGCGGACGAATGACGATGCTCGTGGCACCCGTCCAAGGTGGCGCAGAAGTCGACTACTTTCGAACCTATCAGTCCCTTGTTGAGATGGGAGCCGGCTGTACCGAAGTGGTGCTGATGGATGAAGAGCGGTTCCCTCAACAGGCCGGTGACCGTTATCTGTTTGACAAGGACGGAGTCCTCGTGGCTGCGACGTCAAAGTCGTCGGTCCCCGCAAGTGTACTGGATGACCTGCGGCCATTGCCTGGTCGTCCCCGGGCATACGTGGCCCAAGGGGCATCATTTCTGCCTCAGTTACCGCGTTGCCGACTGATCGTGGTCGGCGGCGGACACGTCGGTCAGAAGGTCGCTGCACTTGCTGCCGAGGTCGATTTCGATGTGTGGGTCGTCGATGATCGGGAGCAATACTGCAATGCCGAGCGGTTTCCAGAGGCCGAGCGGTTGATCGTGGGGCCCATTGAGGAAGTGCTGCCGAAGTTGGAGGTCGATGCCAAGACGTTCTGTGTGATTGTCACGCGGGGACACAATCACGACGAGGAGGCGTTGATGCGACTGGCACCCACACCTGCGAGATACGTCGGGATGATCGGCAGCAAGCGGAAGATCCGGCTGATTTTCGACGATCTGCGAGCAGAGGGGATTGCAGACGAGGTGCTGGAGCGAGTGCATGCACCGCTGGGGCTGGAGATCGGCTCGCAGACGGTGCCGGAAATTGCAGTCAGCATCGTGGCCGAACTGATCGCGGCCCGCAATCTGGGCAACGTCCAAGGTGAACGAATGGCCACGACTGCGTTATCTTCAATCGTCGATTCGTAGGCCTTCAACTCCTCATTTCCAACGTTGGCAGGTAGAAAAATCGGATCATGGTATGGGAAACGCTTGACGGCACCGGCTGCAGTCGCCATAAATGCCGTTTCCCAAACGACTCACACAAATCGGCGGTCACTTATCCGGCTCCAGTGAGAGCCCACATTGATCCGTCCATTGGTTTCGAGGAAGGCGACAAGACACTTATGGGTCGGTATACAGGACCGAAAGCACGTATCAATCGGCGACTTGGATTTCAGGTGTTCGAGACGACCGGAGCGATCCGCGCCTCGGAGCGGAAAGAGTATCCGCCCGGGATGGCACAAAGACGCCGCAAGCCGACCAACTATGGTCTGGCACTGATTGAAAAGCAAAAGATCAAGTACTACTACGGTCTTCGCGAGAAGCACCTGCGGAAGTACTTCGACAAAGCACGCCGCATGAAGGGAAACACGGGTGAGAACCTGTTGACCCTCTGCGAGCGTCGCTTGGACAATGTCGTGCGTCGCGCCGGCCTTGCTCACACCCGACCGCAGGCCCGGCAGGGCGCCGTGCATGGGCACTTCCAATTGAATGGGAAACGGGCAACCAAGCCGTCCATGATCGTCCGGGTCGGCGATGTCATTTCCGTTCGCAATCGACCAAACCTGAAGAAGGTCTATGCGGAAGTCGTGGCGTCCGCAGCGGCGACTGACTGTCATTGGTTGACACTGGACAGTGAGGGGTTGTCAGCGACCGTGACGTCTCTGCCAGGATTTGACGATGTGAGCCTTCCGGTTGATGTGGGACAAGTTGTGGCGTTCCTGTCTCGGTAAAACCCAAAGTCGCAGTGGAGGCGTCACCTGAACGGGGCTCATGGATGGGCTTCGCTTTTACCCATTGGGGTGGGTTCATAAGGATGACGAACGGATGACAGGTGATCGTTTCCCTGCCGCGCTGATCTTCGGCGTGCCAGGTGCCGGCAAAGGAACGCAGGGTGAGATTCTGACCCGCATTCCCGGCTTCTTTCATTGCTCCACCGGAGTCATCTTTCGCAAGATGGACCCGGACTCAGAAGATGGTTTGCTTGTGCGCGACTACAGTTCGCGGGGCGAACTCGTTCCGGATGATGTGACTGTCCGGATCTGGCGAACTTGGATGGACGCCCAACGAGCGATTGGTGAGTTTATCCCCCGCAAGCAACTCCTGCTGCTCGACGGCATCCCCCGGACGGTGCAGCAATGTGAGATGATGGAGGAGCACATCGACGTGAAGGTCGTTGTGCATCTGGTGTGTAGTGACATCGACACCATGATCGAGCGCATTCGACTTCGCGCCATGCTGGAGAATCGTCCCGATGACCTTAACGACGATGTCTCGAGGCGTCGATTTGACGTCTACGAAAAAGAGACAGCACCCGTGTTGGGGTTTTATCCTCCGGAAATCATCAAAGAGATTGAGTCCACGAGGATCGTCGCCGACGTCCTGAAGGATTCACTGGTTCATCTGGTTCCCGTGCTGAAGTCCGAGTTTCCCCGGAAGTGACTCAGCTCATGGGCACCCCGCGAGGGCCGGATTACCCCATTCACATGGAATAATCGGGAAGACCCGTTGTGCCAATCATCGAATTCCCCGAACTCTACACTGGGTTTGACCTTCGGAATGGCTTTTGATCGAATAGAGTGAAGTGTGCCAGTTCCTGCTGAGGACTGTGTCCTGCTCACTTCATAGTTCGGTTGACGGTTGATGATTGCACAATTGATTCCCCTTGATGGCTCGCCGCCGATCTCCATCACCCAGGATGTGATGGTCGTCGGACGCAAGCGGGGACTCTGCGATGTGATGATCGACCATTCGAGCGTGTCGAAGATTCACTGTGTCATCGCCAAGACGGATGGGCTGCTGTTCTTCCGAGACTTAGGCAGCACCAATGGCACGAAAGTGAACGGCCAGCGGGTCAGTCGTGGCGCTCTGCTGCCGGGTGATGAGTTGTACTTCGCCAGTGTGAAATTCCGCGTCCATCTGGGGCCGGGCGAACCCAAAGTCGGCCATCATGAGCACACCGAGATGCTGTCCGCCCTGAAGGGGCCAGATGGTGACGACGCAGGAGGCAGCGACGAGTTCAACATCCCCGCTGATGCAGACAGCAGCGCAGAGATGGACATGGCCAGTGACAGCGACGTCCGCCTGCTGTCCGCCAGTGACTCTGACGTTGAGATGGTCCGCTAGACCATTTTCATGGTTTCTGTGCAGGAGCTTGTTCGCGGAACGTCCTCTGCCTGCTGAATGGCCCTCCTGCACGACACTGGAACAGCGACTTTGGAATTGCACTGGCGTCTGGGCGTTCAATGGCCCATGATTCCTATGTGCTTCTCCGTCAGGGACGTTGCACTCATTTGACCGCTGCAGTCGGGCGGTGCTCACTCCGGTCTTAGACCGTAGGTTGTGAGAGTCTGACTGAGCGTTTGCAAATCAGCATCCGGCAACCGAGTCAGGGGGGATCGGACATCGCCTGTGTCTCTGCCGAGCAATTGCATCGCTGCTTTGATTGGGATGGGATTGGTTGCCAGTCCGAGCATATCGCGACAAAGTGGGAACAACCTGTGATGCAATCGCTGTGCTCCGGCGACATCCCCTTCTCTCCAGGCGGCAATCAATTGCCGGACATCCTGAGGGATGATGTTCCCGACGACTGAGACGACGCCACTGCCTCCCAGTGACATCAGAGGAAGTGTCAGGCTGTCATCGCCCGAAAGTACGGTGAGATTGCTGCCGGAGAGAATCTGTGACGCCTGATCCATCGAACCCGTCGATTCCTTAACGGCGACAATGTTGGGAATTTCCGCCAGACGACAGATGGTCTCTGGCTCCATGTTTTTCGCGGTGCGACCCGGGATGTTGTACAGCACAAGGGGCAGGTCTGTCGCTTCGGCGACCGCGCGGAAGTGGTTGTAGAAGCCCTCCTGCATTGGCTTGTTGTAGTAGGGGGCGACGAGCAGGGCCCCATCGGCCCCTGCCTCTTTCGCGCGACGCGTAAACCGGACCGCCTCTGAAGTGCTGTTCGAGCCCGTGCCGGCCATCACTTTGATGCGACCCGCTGCCTGCTCGCAGACCAGAGCGATCACACGCTCGTGTTCATCATGAGTGAGCGTCGGACTCTCTCCCGTCGTTCCGCAGGGACTGATGCACTCGGTCCCGGCATCAACTTGAAAGTTGACAAGTTGACGCAGCGCCTGTTCGTCAATCTCGCCGTCACAAAATGGGGTGACCAGCGCTACCGTCAGCCCCCCAAACATCTCTCCCTTGCGGGCCACCATATTCATTCCTGATTCGATCTGGCTGGGGCGGACAATAACGAACCGCCGCGACTTGGATTTCGGAACTGCCCCGGTCCCTGGACAGTCGGGTTAATACTCTCGACCTTTGAACATAATCGCGGTGTCGGGCAAAAACTGCTCTTTCAGTTTCTGTACACCTGCCTCGGTTACCCGTGTGTTGTTGACGTTCAGCTTGGTGAGGCTCTTCATGTTCTTGATGAAGACAAATGCATCATCAGTGAGCGCACTGCAACCTTGAAGACTCAATCGTTCCAGCTTTCCTAGCTTGACGAGTTGTTTGAGGCTGTTGTTTCCAATGGCACTGCCGTTCAGATACAGCTCGACCAACTCACCGCAGTTGGCGATATGCGGCAGTTGGATCTCGCTAATGCTTGCGTTGTTCAGCGTGAGGACTTCCAGATGTGGCATGGTCTCCAAGGCCACCAATCCGTCGCTGCCGATGTGCGTGTTGGAAGCAACCAGTTCGCGGAGATTCGACAACACTCCCCGTTTGGCAAGTTCAGCAAGTCCCTGGCCCTGGAGTTGTTGGATATCGGCAATCCTCAGGACTTGCAGGTTCTTCATTCCCAGGAGATGTTCAAAGGAGAGATCATTAATCGATGTGCTGCTGAGGTCGAGATATTCAAGGTTCGTGAGACCTGCAATTCCTTTCAGTCCGTCGGTGCTGATCCTCATGCCAACCATCGACAGATTGACGAGCCCGCTCAGCTGTCCGACATACGTCATCCCGCCATTCGAGATGCCCGTGCGATCAATGATGAGCGTGTCGAGATTCGGAAACTCGGCAAAGTGTTCGGCTCCGCTGTCTGTGATATTGCTGCCTGCCAAGTCCAACTCGGTGATTTGTCGGCGAAATTCCGGCTCAAGCTCAGCGAGTTGTGCGATGTGCTTGTCCGATCGCAACCGCTGATCCATGTTCAGGAACTCTTCGTAGATCATCTCCGGCGTCTTCGGTGGGGGAGCCTTGACGACTCGCTCGATCTTGGGGGGAGTCCGATCGACTGGGACAGATGCAGGCACAGGTGGGGCAGGAGACGTTTTTTTCTCTTCTCCGGCCAGTTCGTTGAAGGTCGGGACCTTGTCGCAACCGGAGAAGGCGATCACCGGAAGGACGAACATGATCAGCAGCAGGGAGATCACACTTCCACAAATTGTTTTTGATGACTTCATTTGTCGTTCCTCCCGCCGCCGAGAGCGGCAACAAGTCATGAAAGCAATGAATAAGCGTGAGTCAAAACGACTCTCCCCATCTTACCTCGCATCGTAGACACGTGCCAAGCAAGTGGTTCAGTCTGCGGTCGCCTGTGTTCTCTTCACCGTTGCGATCACGATCGGAGCAATCCACAGACCGACGCAGATCATCGCGAGTCCGATCGTAATCGGACCGCCCAGAAAGGCACTCACGGAGGCGTCCTTGGTGATGCACTGCAGGAACTTGTGCTCGACTTCGCCTCCCAGGATGAGACCGAGCACAATCGGGGCCAGCGGTACGCCGAAACGTTCAAGCACGAAGCCGAACACGCCCATCGCCATCATGACTGTCACGTCGAAATAGCTGCCATTCAAGGCGTAGGAGCCGATAACACAGAACAACACGATCAACGGCAGCAGGATGCGACGCGGAATCCGTACAAGCAGATTGCCGCCTCGGATCGCCATAATGCCCAGAGGCAGGAGCAGCAGATTAGCAATGACAAAAGTCACATACACGCCGAAGACGAGGGCCGCTTGAGCAGGGTCCTCAGAGGCATCGAAGATGTTCGGACCGGGAGTGATGTTCTTCATCAACAGCACACCGATCGCGATGGCCGTCACGGAGTCGCCGGGGATGCCGAACACGAGCGCAGGAATCCATGCACTGCCCAGAGCTGCATTGTTCGCTCCGGTCGCATCACCGATGCCCTCCAGGGAACCCTTGCCGTATTCCTCGGGAGTCTTTGAGAACCGTTTGGAGACGGCATAGGCGATCCACGCTGCGATGTCTGCACCCGCACCCGGAAGCATGCCCACAATCGACCCGATCACACTGCTCCGCAACAGCGAGAATTTCCGTTGAAACGCGAACTTGAATGCACCGGGTGAATCATCATCAGCCTTCGTGGCCGTCGGATGTCGGGAAGTCTTCTCAGTCAATGACGATTCGAGGGCGTTGTCGTGTGGAATCACGAGTGCATTCCGCAGCACCTCCGACATCCCGAACAGGCCGATCATCGCTGGGATAAAGTTGATGCCTGTGATCAACTGATCGAATCCGAACGTCAGACGCGGGACGCTGTAGTCGGTGCCTAAGCCGACCGTGGAGAACAGCAGGCCGATGAATAGGGCGAGCGCCCCTTTCAAGCGAGAGTCATCCGAGACAATCGCAGCACACGTGAGTCCAAGCACATACAGCCAGAAGTACTCATAACTAGTGAATTGCGTTGCGAATGCCGCGAGTTGCGGTGCAGCGATTGCCAACGTCAAGGTGCCGAATAGACCCCCGATGACGCTGAATATCAGAGAGATCTTCAGGGCCTTCTCGTGCTGACCTTTCAGTGTCAGTGCGTAAGAATCGGAGGCATAGGCGGCAGAGGCAGGCGTCCCGGGGATACGGACCAGCGTCGCGGGGATGTCTCCCGCAAAGATGCTGCACGTCACGGTCGTCACAATGGCGGCGACGGCCTGCACATCACTGAGGAAGAAGGTCAGCGGCACCATCAACGCGACAGCCATTGTCGCGGTCAATCCGGGGATCGCGCCGACGAAGATCCCATAGACGGCTGCGACGAAGATAATCACCAACGTGGGAGCGGCGAGCACTTGCTCGATCGCGGTCTGCAAGACTTCAGCCACGGATCACAACCCCCATTCGCCGCGAGGCAGCGGGACACGCAACAGTCCCGCGAACAACTGCCAAACAATCGGCACACAGATCACCGTGATCAACGCTCCGACCCAGAGTCGTGTTCCCAGACTCAACAGCAGCAGAAAGAGCAAGCCCCCCGCCGCAACGAGGAATCCCGCCTGCTCGACGATGAAACAGTACAGCACCACCCCGCCTACGATCAGAATGAAGTTCAGCACTCCACGCCCGGAGATCGGTGCTGAAGCGGCATCATCCGGTTCAGCCGTATGGACAAGGGGATTGTCCTGCTTCGCTGACCCGACGAATTGACCGACAGTGAGTGCCACCAGTGTCAGACCAATCAGAACGAGTAATGCCGTGGGCCATGCCATCGAGTCGTAGCGTTCCGTGTTCACAGACTTCATGGCTTCGGTGGTCAAAAGATTGCCGAACTTCTCGTCTGTCTCAGCGAAGAACGTCTGCAACTCCTCCCCTTCGCGATATGTGCGGTCGAAACCGGCAGCGTCCATGAACTGCGGAAACGTCTGCTTCTCTTCTCCAGACGCAGTGCCGTTCGTGTTGTTGGCAATGGTCGTTTTACCCTTGACGATCTTTCTGACGGCTGTCTGTAACGTTTCCACGATGTGGGGCGGCGTGTCGAGGGGGAGTGCCAGGGCGCGCCAACCACCGAGTGACCAGTCGCGACCCTGACTCGCAAACGTCGGTACTTCCTCGTAGCCAGGCACCGGCTTGGGCGACATCACACCGATTGCCCGCACCTGACCCGCTTTGTACAGCGTCTCCGCCTCGGGCAGACTGCAGCAGACCATGTCGATTCCGCCGCTGATGAGTTCCTGCAATGAGGGATTCGCTCCAGTCGACGAGATCCACACGACATCATCCACGTCAAACTCGGCAGCCATCAACCAGCCTGCGAGGGCGAGATGCCATGCCCCGCCGCTCGATGTCCCGGACGACTTGAGCGTCCCCTGTGCGTCACGAATTGCCTGTTCAAGCTCGCCCAGATTCTCCCAGGGAGCATCCGTTCTTACGAACAACGCCGCATAATCCTCATTGAGCGACATCAAGGGAATGCAATCTTCATAGGTCAGGTCCGTCAGACCGGTCCAGTGCATCATGTTGAGTTCGAGTGTCGCCATCTGGAGTGTGTAGCCATCCGGTCGCGCGTCCAGCCCGCGACTGTGTCCCGTCACGCCCTTGCCACCCGTTGCGTTGATGACATTGACCGGCACCGCGAGTTCCTGCTCCAGATGAGCCGCCATCTGCCGCGAGACGCGATCGGTCCCGCCCCCTGCGGCCCACGGAACCACCAGCGTGATCGGACGACTCGGGTATTGGTCCGACCGCTGACATCCGACGAGCAGAGTCACCAGCACGCAGAGTGTGAGCGACCGCAGGAGAGAAGTGTGCGAATTCATGCCCGCCAGAGTACACCATCATGCGACGAGTGGAAACTCGCCTCGTGGTCGGCCAGGATTAACATTGTGTGTCGGGTGAGCATTCTGGGAACGCTCTGCCAACATGGCGACCCGGCTATCGCCGTGACGCCATGCCACCCACAAATTCAAACCCGACGCTCCACGAGCCGCGCCCGTCCGGAAGCGGATCTGGATGCGATACTCTTCCGCTCCCTAACGGTCGCGGCTAGTTTGGTGACCCACAGGAACGAAGCTGACAAACTACGGCTGCGCTGTTGCCGGATGGAATCCGGGGATGCTCAACGGAATGCGAGACAGCCCGCCGCCAGCGGTGATGTACAGCGTTTTCAACTCGTCGCCCCGTCCGAAGCAACAGTTCGACGGCATCTCGTCGGTCTTGATGTACGCGATCTCTGTGCCCTCGGGATCGAACACGACGATACCCGGTCGCGAAGGCTCACGTACGGCGGCGTAGATGTTGCCCTGTTGATCGACCGTCATCCCGTCGATGCCCCCCTTGTCGCCAAAGTCGACGAGTACCTTGGATTTGCCGAGAGGACCGTTGCCGGTGACAGTGTCAGCAGTGATCGGGCAGGCGAGCAGCTGCTTCCTGGGATGTTGTTTCTGTCCGGCAAAATCAGAGCCGTCGTTGTTCTCTGCGACGTACAGCGTCTTGCCATCCGGCGAACAAACAATGCCGTTAGGTTTCGTGATGTCGTGTGACGCTCGCTGGTAGTAGGGCCTGTGGGGGAAGAAATGAAAGACGCTCATGAAAGTCAATTCGAGCGGCTCATCACCGACATATCGCGGATCGGTGAAGTAGATCGTGCCATCTGGATGAATCACGAGATCGTTCGGGGAGTTGAACGCGGCTCCTTGAAATTTGCCGACACCGAGGTATCGGTCGAGGAGTACCTTCGGCTTGCCGTACGGCGTGAACTCGCAGATCGCGCGCAGCCCGTCGTTTGCACCACAGGCAGCGATCAAACGCCCTTCGCGATCGAACATCAGCCCGTTGCTCTTGCCGCTGTCGGCACAGAAGACAGACGTCTTCCCCGTCGCCGGGTCGAACTTCAGGATGCGTCCCTTCTCGGTTGCCGGGATGTCACTGAAATAGATCGTGCCGTCGGGGGCGACTGCGACGCCTTCGGTGAACTCGCCGTCGTTCCAGAGTTCCTCGACAACCGCACCCTTGGGCACGATGTCGGAGGCATGTACGACCGGCACCGCGACGAGCATCAGCCCATAGGCTGTGAGGGCCAGTCGTCGAGAAGGAGTGAATGTGATCCGTCGCCGTTGTGTCTCCCGAGTCAGTACGTGTGTCATCAGCCGTCCTCGTCGTCTACATGGTGCCTTGATACCAGCGTGAGATATCAAGATACAGCACGAGCGCCATCAAGGCGACAATGAAGGTCATGCCGAACAGCGACGCTGCGACGACGACTCGCTCGCTGGGACGACTGCGTGTGACTCCCTCCCAGATCAGGAAGACCATGTGTCCGCCATCAAGAATGGGGATTGGCAGAAAGTTCAGCACTGCCAGGTTGATGCTCAGGAATCCGAGGAACAACAGAAATGGTGCCAAGCCGACCGCTGCGACCTTACTCGCCACATTGACGATGCCCAACGGACCATGCAGTTCCTTCACCGAGAGTTGCTGGGTGACGAGGTTGCGGAGTGTCAGATAGATGTCGATGATCGATGTTCGCGTATAATCCCAACCCATCGTGAACGCCTGGGAGAATGTCTCTGCCTTGCGGGGACTCGACAATCCATAGAGTTGGATTCCTCGCGACGTTGGGAGGAACCAGTCGTCGGCCAAGGAGGCGGCGATGTCCACGGTGCGTGTCTGTTCCGATCCGGGCGTCTGGACGGTCAACCGCACCGTTCGTCCGGGGAACTGTTGCATCTGCCAGAAGGCATACGCGAGGTTCGTCTCTCCAATTTCAATCGCGAACGTGGTGTCCTTCAGGCCATCCGGCTCGGCTCCTTCGGGGAGGATCAGTTCGAGTTTGGTCAACTCGTCAAACTGTTGGATGTCCTCAGTCGGTGCGACGTCTGATTCTGCCGCATCGTCACCCTCGGTTGCAGCGACTTCGTCACTCGCCGTGGGCATTGTGGCAGGATCGACGGCCAGGACGGAAGGTTGCAGATGATACGCGACTCCAATCGAGGAGATGGCGATCGGACTGTTTTCCAGTGCGGGGGGTTCCACCCATCCGCCGCGGTCGTCCGGCACGATCGTCACTTGAACTTTTTCCGGCTGTCCTCTCGGAGCGTCCCGCTTCACCTCCACGAGGACCTCTTGACCATGCCGCTCACCGAAGTAGTCCGGGAGCTGCAACGGATCAATGTCGCCGCCAATGTCGCGACCGTCAACGGATGACAAACGGTCACCCACTTGAAGTCCGGCTTTTGCGGCCAATGAGCCATCCTGCACGGCGACGATTTTGCCCACATCCATTCTCAGCCCCAGCGTCCGGAACCGAGCCGGTGGAACTGTGACCTCGACTTCCTGAGTCTCCGAATCATCATCCGCCCCGTTCTTTCGAGACACCGTCATCGTGACTGGCTCCGCTCGCTGTTCACTGAGCAGGCGATTGAGGTCAGCAGCACTCTTCAGCGATTGGCCACTTGCGGCGACAATGACATCACCCGGCTCCAATGGGAGTGTCGCCTGTGCAGCCGCTGAGGCGGGGATGATGCTCGGGATCTTGGTCGTAGTGCCGTCGTAGACGGTCAGTCCCTCAGAGGGAGTGACACCAATTCGCCTGCGTGTGCCGGTCACATCCGGGGCGAGCGTAACAGAGTAGGTCTTGCCATCGACGCGAACCGCGTTGATCGCCAGTTTGCCCGACGACAGAGCGGTTGCCCGCATCAGGTCGTTGAAGTCCTCGATCTCGCGATCGTTGATCTCAGTGATACGATCGCCCGATCGCATGCCCGCATTCCACGCAGGCATGCCGACCTGCAGGTCGCCGATCACTGCGGGAGTCGTGTCGATGCCCGATCGAAATGCGAACATGAAGAACAACAGCCCGGTGACCACGTTCATGATCACCCCGGCGGAGATGATGGCCATCCGCTGGGCGACGTTCTTCGCTGTGTATGAGCGCGGATTCTCCGCAATCTGCTCACTGCTCAGCTGACTCGGGTCCATGTCGTCCTGACCAAGCATCTTGACGTATCCACCGAAGGGGATCGCGGACAGCGCGTACTCGGTCTCGCCCCATTTTTTGCGCCAGAGGATCGGTCCGAAGCCGATGCTGAATCGCTCGACGAGGACGTTGCACCACTTGGCGACAGCGAAGTGTCCCAACTCGTGAAAGAAGATCACCAGTCCCAGGCCGAGGGCAACTGTCAATATGTTGACACCAGTGGCCGTCAGACTGGCAATGTCAAATGCTAAGATCGCCACGTTTTCGTCTCCTGCCGTGCCCATGCATCCTGACGAAACAACTCGTCAAGCGAAGGGTGCGGATCATAATCGTGATTGTTGAGGACCTCCTGACAGACACGCGGGATGTCCACAAAGCGGAGGTCGCCATTCAGAAATCGGCTGACAGCGACTTCGTTTGCCGCATTGAGCACCGCCCCGCATGTGCCGCCTCGCTGGGCGACCTCGAAACCCAGATCGAGGGCGGGAAATGCCTCACGATCAGGAGGGATGAACTCAAGTGTGTGTGGTTGAGCAAAGTCCATTCGGGGACTGATGCCCGGATGACGTTCGGGATAGGTCAGCGCGTACTGAATCGGCAGTCGCATGTCAGGAGGCGACATCTGTGCCATCACTGAGCCATCCACGAATTCGACCATCGAATGCACGATCGACTGCGGGTGAATCACCACGTCGATCTGCTCGACATCGAGATCGAACAACCAACGGGCCTCGATGACTTCAAGGGCCTTGTTCATCATAGTCGCGGAGTCGATCGTGATTTTTGGCCCCATGTCCCATGTCGGATGAGCGAGCGCCCGCTCCGGCGTCACTTCAGCGAGTTGAGATCGCGACCAACCCCGGAACGGTCCACCACTCGCCGTGAGGATGACCCGCCGCACGTCCGATCTGCGACCGCATTGCAGAGCCTGGAAAATTGCGCTGTGTTCACTGTCAATCGGGATCAGCGAAGCGTCGGTCTTTCGCAGTTGCTCAGCAATGATGGACCCGGCAACGACGAGTGTCTCTTTGTTCGCCAGGCCAATGGACTTGCCCGCCTGCAGGGCGGCCCACGTCCCACGCAACCCTGCGGCTCCCACGATGCCCGAGACCACAAAGTCGACGTCCGGATGTGTCGCAACCCGCTCGATTCCCTCTTGTCCGTAAGAGACGTCTGCTGTTCCAAAGCACCCGTTGTGAATCGCAACAGATGTGCCCATGTCTCCCAGGGCAATCTGATGTGCGCCAAACTCCTGACATTGCTGGGAGAGTTCTTTCCAGCGCGTATGAGCGGTCAAGCCGTGAACCTGTACCCGCTCCGACAGAGCGCGCACAACATCGAGACAACTGGTTCCAATCGAACCGGTTGATCCGAGGATCGCGATGTGTTTGGTTGACACGGGCTGGTCCCAGCAGGCTCCGTCCACGATCTCGACCGGGATGCGCAACGGCATCGTGTACTCACCGACGAGAGTGAGAAGTCGACGCGGCAGAGCAACGGCCATCAGGCGACAATCGCCGATCGAACGTAAACTCAATTCTCACAAGGCATTCTAGGTCGCCCGCCAGAACGCCGCAAGATGCGAAATCGTCAGGGAGGATCGGGGCATGGGAGGGCGAGACTCCTGCCGAGCCGCAGGCGGGCAGTTCGTTTCCTACAACCAAATCGCGTTTGCGGAGAACATTGACCCGCAGGAGAGTTCACATTGTCTTCGGTCATATCCACTCAAATAGCGGCTCAGCAGGAGCCTCGCCCTCCCAGGGCATTCTCTCATCACGAACGCTTGTTGACCGGTTCTCGGATGCGACCTACAGTTCCGTACGGATCATGTCCGAGAGGCTCCTGCTGATTGCCTTCTTCGGCACGCTGCACGCATCTCACCCGCCACCACAGCTGGAAGCTCTGAAATGGCTGATTCTGATACACCACCTCCCGAGCCTTCTGGGCCCCAACGGGGGGATAAAGGCTCGTCACAGCCAGTGCTGTTGTATCTGGCTCTGGGGATGATTCTGGTCGTTGTCATGACGACCTACCTGCAGTCTCTTAATCAAGGGAAGGAACTCAGCTACAGCGAGTTCGTTTCCGGGCTGGAACGCGAGGATCCGGAATTCGATAAATCCAACGTTCACGAATTGACGATCGGGCTGTACGAGATCACATTCCAGAATCAGCCGGCACCCAAGGAGTCGGTCCCCTTCGGACCGGGCAGCGAATCGACGGAGGAACCGACGACAGAGGAGACGTCGGAAGCATCCAGCGAGCCCCTCCAGAAGTACTCCGTCCCGATCATGGGATTGCCGGAGCTGGATCTCGAAGCTCTCACGGCTCTCCTGAAAGAGAAGCAGATCGACGTCAGCGGCTCGGTTCGTCCCCCCGAATGGCTGCAGATTGTGTTCCCCTTCGCGATGCTCATGCTGATTGCGGTCCTGTTCATTGCCATGTTCCGTCGTTTTGGAGCAGGAGCGGCCATGAGCTTCGGTCGAAGTCGCGGGCGGCTCATGTCCGAAGACGACGTCAAAGTCACCTTCGATGACGCAGCGGGCATCGACGAAGCGGTCGATGAATTGCGAGAGGTCGTCGAGTTCCTGCGGACACCCGCCAAGTATCAGGCGCTGGGCGGTCGCATTCCACGTGGCGTGTTGCTGGTCGGCCCTCCCGGGACCGGCAAGACTCTGCTCGCGAAGGCAGTTGCCGGTGAAGCGGGCGTCCCCTTTTTCAGTCTGTCCGGCTCCGACTTCGTCGAGATGTTCGTCGGCGTCGGTGCGGCTCGGGTGCGAGACATGTTCTCACAGGCCGCTGCGAAGGCACCCGCCATCATCTTCATTGACGAGTTGGATGCTCTCGGCAAGGTGCGAGGCAGCGGGCTCCCCGGTGGTCAAGACGAGCGTGAACAGACCTTGAACGCTCTGCTTGTGGAGATGGACGGCTTCTCCTCCGATCAAAGCGTCATCGTGATGGGAGCGACCAACCGTCCCGAAACTCTCGATCCGGCCCTGATGCGTCCCGGACGATTCGATCGCCACGTGCTGGTTGATCGTCCCGACTACAAAGGCCGTGAACAGATCCTCAAGGTGCATGCCGCGAAAATCAAAATGGGTGAGGATGTTCATCTCGGTCGCATCGCCAAACTCACTCCCGGCTTCGTCGGAGCGGATCTCGCCAACCTCGTGAACGAAGCGGCCCTCCTCGCCGCCCGGAAGGACAGGAAGGCCGTCACCATGTCGGACTTCGAAGAAGGCATCGAACGAGTGGTCGCTGGTCTGGAGAAGCCGACGCGCATCATCGATGAAGACGAGAAACGGAGAGTTGCCTATCACGAATGTGGACATGCCCTTGTCGCCTGCAGCCTGCCGAACACGGACCCGGTTCACAAGATTTCGATCATCCCCCGTGGGTTCGGTGCCTTGGGATACACGCTTCAGCGTCCCGAAGACGACCGTCACCTGGTGACACAGACCGAACTGGAGCACCGCATTTGCACTCTTCTTGGCGGCATCGCAGCGGAGGAGATCGTCTTTCAGGAGACATCAACGGGTGCACAGAACGATCTCGAACGTGCGACCGACATTGCTCGGCGAATGGTCACCGAATTCGGCATGAGTCCGAAGATGGGGCGTGTGAACCTCCGTGAGTCGAGTACGTCACCCTTCCTTGGTGTCGCAACACCACGCGCGAGTGGTGACACACACAGCGAAGCGACCCGTCGCGATGTCGATCTGGAGATCAAACGCATCGTGGACGAATGCATGGAGACGGCAGCCGACGTCCTCACCCGGCGTCGTGAAGTGCTGGAGCACATGACTCGCGAACTGATCGACATCGAAGTGATGAACGCCGACCAACTTGACGCGATCCTCGCGGTGTACAAGACGGGTCCACAACTCAAGCCCGGCACGTTCGTCGGCAAGGCAACGGGCAGTGATGAGCACACAGCCGAGTCAGGCGACGAAGTCTCCGACGCCGAACCAGGAGCCACCGGTAGCGCGTGACAGGTCAAAGTAGCCATCACGCTCCGAGGTTGTGAAGCTATTGTCTTGGGAGCGTTCACTTGAGGGGTGGGGAGGTTTTTTGTTGCGGAGCTGTCGTCGGCCATCTTCAGGCGACGGGCCTCCGGGTCGGTGCTGGAGGCACGGGCCTTCTCGCCGCTGCCTTTCTCGCGTCGATTCCTCTTCTGAGCGACCTCGTCCCGCGCAGCCAAGGTGGCCTCGAGTCGTTTGGTCTTCTCGCGGGCGGCACGCTCCCTGGCAGCGCGCTGACGACGACTCACACGGCCATCGTCTTCCTCCGCTGTGGTTTACACCTCGACCCAGTGCTGCTGAGCCTGCTGGAGGCAACGTTCCCGTGACGCCTCTCGCCGGAACGAACTGCTCCCGGCAGAGGCTCGCACCCGCATGCCGTCCTGCGCCACCCGATTCAATTCGATTAATCCTTCATGCAGGAGTGTGGTCACGCTCTGCACCAGCAGTCCTTCCAAGAACTCCCCGTGCGCCATTCGGAAGTCGGACAGCGTGTGATCATTCACCCCCACGCCGCCGCACAGCCAAAGGGACGCGAAGTGTTCGCTGCACCGCCGATCCAACTCGCGGGCACTGCCGATGCCATCGATGGTCGCCTGCAACTACAGGGCCACGAGGATTCGCGGATCGATGGCTGGGTGTCCGGTCGCTCCTTCGACGGCCCGGATCTGGCCGTACAACTCCGAGAGGTCCGGTTGTTCGACATACGCCCACACCAGCCGCGCGGAGTGGTCTTCGTCGATCAGCTGATGCAGTGCCAACGGTCGCCACTGCATCTGCGTGCGTTCGGCCAACTTGACTCGTGCATTGCCCCGTTGCTGCCCTGCCATTCGCTTGCTCCTGCGTCTCAACTGGACCTCGTTACTCCCGATCTCTTCAATAGCGCCTCAGCCCCAACCCGTCCAGCCTCCACGCAGTGTGAACTGAAACTTTCACAACCTCTCCGCGTGATGAGCGGATGATTGTACCAGTCTCCGATTCGTTCAACGCTCTCCCCACGCACGTGTCATCACCCGGGAGCGTGATGACTACTTTTCTTTGCGTCCAATTGCCGGACGCTCTCTGGGACATCTGGTGATACCCGCTGTGGGCCGAACGAGCGAGCCGAAACACGAAGCACCCCGGCTGCTTTGAGCAGCCGGGGTGCTGGGGTCTCACGTTTTACACGTGGCTTCAGGCCGGTTGCAGGTCGGCCAGCTCTTCGCGGAGACGGGAGCGGGCCGTGTGCAGGCGGCGCTTGATCGTGCCGATCGGCGAACCGGTCTGAGCGCTCATCTCCTTCAGGGACTGGCCCTGGAAGTAGAAGGCGATCAGCGTGTCACGATCCAGCGGTCGCAGACGATCCAGGCCCCCTCGGACCTGATGCGCACGCTCACCCTCGAGGACGCTGTCGAGAGCGACGTCCGGCGAGGACGAAACGGATGCGAAAACGTCCGGCGACGTCATCGTCTCGCGCGGCTTGCGGACCGCCCGGTTGATCGACAGACGGATCGCGATCCGCTTGAGCCAACCGACGAATCGCTCCGGCTCGCGCAGCTGGTCGATCTTCCGCATTGCGCGGAGGAAGACCTCTTGCGTGACCTCGCGAGCCTCGGATCGGTTTCGCAGTCGACGCAGCGTCATCGCGAAGACCGTCGGCTCGAACTCGGTGACGAGCTCGCCGAAGGCCTGACGGTCGCCCCGCTGAGCTGCCTGAACCAGACTGATGAGTTGCGTGTCTTCCATGGTAGCTGCCCCCCTTTCTGGAGGGTGAGTGGCTGAGTGGTCGGATGGCAAAGTGGCACAGGGTGAAGCCGTGACACGTTGCCTGCTGACGATCTCGGCGGAAGCCGGCGAGTGTGGACGAAGTCGCGAAAGGGGATCGCTGCTTCGACCGGAGGACATCGGTGAGTCGTAGGTCAGGCTCCCGCCTGACGCATTGCTCGGTGACCGCACTCAGTTGTCAGGCAGGAGCCTGACCTACGCGTGGGCAACCGGGCCGATTCGACCGATCCGCGAGTGAGTGAGGTTGTTCGGCGACGACGTGTTTCTTGGAGAACGTGTCGCGGAACGACTCTCAGATCACAGTGTGGTCTGCTGGTGTAATACCAGCGAGGCCCACATCGTGGCCGGCGTCTCTCCGGTTGCCGACATCTGGCAACAGGACATGCCGGGTCGCTGCCGTTGACACCACGTCTCTTGTGAGCGTGGTTCCGCGGCGGGCACTACGCCCGCTCTGGGTGTCGTAGCAGTTGGCGTCGTCAGATACGCCGCACTTAGCCGTTTCCCCGACGGCTTGGTTCCGGGGGACATGCGATGGGCGCGACCGACGACGAGACCTGCATCAATGCCGTTGGCGGCAAAGTTGGTGATCACAGAGTCGTTGATATGGTCGAACTTCAACATCGCTCTTCCTCCGGATGGAGTCTGATACGTCAGACTCAAACAAGTTTGGACTGCAGGGGATGCGGTCATCGTAGACCGGAGTTGTCATCCGCCGTCAGATCCCGGGGCGACTGAAGACTTTGAGAAAGTCGCCGGTCGGGGAAACTCAGAAATGCTGTGCCCCCAGGAGATACCTCGGGGCGAGTTGTCGAGAACCCTGGGTGCCGCCTCGGGGTTGTTGGCCCGTCGGTCAGCAAGTCCATACTGTCCTCTACGTCATGTGACCCGCATTGTATGAAGAAGGTTCGTCAAATCCGAGATTTTCTTTCAGGAATTCCCCGATTGTCGGTTGGGATTCGGGAAATCGGCGTGAATTGATTGTGTTTCCGATGCTCCGCGCTCCCGATGGTCGCGGCTAAACACTGGAACACAATCCGTTTAGCCGCGACCATCGGGAGCGCTTCAATCCTCGAGAAGCGCTCCATCGCCAAATGGCTCGTGACCCGGCAAATGCCAATCCGGGTGAGTGGTCCGGGATCAACCGGATTGGTAACATTGAGTCGAGCAAGTGACGCAACATGTGTCACCGCTGACTGATCCGACCTCCCCCCTCGACTCTCTCACCTGAAATTCGATGCGATTCTCCGGACTGCTTTTCGCCTCACTGACCTGCTGCCTGCTTGTCGGCTGCCCTGCTCCAACACCGCCCACTCCTCCTGCACCGCCGGCGACGACTGGTGGCACCCCGGCAGCTTCCACTCCCGAGGAGCCCCCTGCTCCGCCAGCCGACCCGGACGATGAAGCCTCGGTCGCCGCTTTGGAGGAATTTGGCGTCAATCTCAAGCGGAACGATGCTGGTAACGTGATCGCCATGGATGTCGGCGGTGCCCGCAAATTCGGCGATGAGCAAGTCGCTTTCTTGAAGGGTTTGCCTGCACTGGAGACGGTCGACCTCGGCATGTCGCAGGTCTCCAACGATGGTCTCGCCGTGCTCAAGGACATCGAGACGATCAAAATGCTCAACCTGCGTCGCTGTGCCAATGTGGACGATGAGGGCTTGGCACACCTGGTCGACATGCCCAACTTGGAGAAGCTGGTGCTCCTCTATAACTCGGGCAGTATCTCCGACGCTGGGATGGCTTATGTCGGTCAGATCGAAACACTGCGGACACTCGATTTGCGAGGGTGCGTCCGTATCAGCGACCCGGGACTCGCTCATCTGTCTGGACTCACCAACCTCGTTGACCTGCGAGTCAAGACTTCTGGAGTCAGCGACGAAGGTGTTGCTCATCTGGAGCCCTTGAAGAACCTCAAGATTCTGCATCTCGAACAAACGGGGGTGACAGGCGAAGGGCTGGCACCGCTGAGTGGCATGTCGGATTTGACCGAGCTCAACCTGTACAACACCCAGGTGGATGACGAGGGATTGGCTCATCTGTCGGAACTCACGCACCTCAAATGGCTGCGACTGCGAGACACGGCGACGCTCGGCACTGGGCTGGCCTACCTTGAAAAATCACGAGACTCACTCCGCACACTCGACATGAGCGAGTCGTTCGTCGACGACAGCGGCATGGCCGAGATCGCCAAGTTCACCAACCTGGAGTCACTCAACCTCTGGACGGGCGGCTTCACCGGCGACGGGTTGGCACTGATCACTTCGCTCACCAAGCTGCGTGACCTCAATGTGCAAAGTACCGAGGTGTATGACGACAACCTGGACGTTATCGCTCAGTTGAGTGCCTTGGAGAAACTGAACCTGATGGAGACTCGCATCACCAGTGCGGGGCTCTCGAAGCTTCACGGCCTCAAGAATCTGAAGTCCATCAACCTCGCCAACACGGAGGTCGACGAGGACGCCATCGCGGCTCTCAAGGAGGCGATCCCGAACCTCGACGTGCAGACATGACAACTCCGTAGGACGGACTTCCAAGTCCGTCCAGCACAACAGAACCCACGCGCAAGACGGAAGACGAAACGACACAATGGACGGATTTGGAAATCCGTCCTACGGCATACGCAACACCCTTCGATTCGACATCAACCTTATTCCGAAAGGATCTTCTAATGACTATCCCGACTTCTCGACGTGAATTCATGCAGGCGACCGCCGTTATCGGTGCGGGTCTGTGGGTGGGGGCCAGCACGGCCTCCGGCAAACCGCGTTCGCCGAACGAGCGTGTGCAATACGGTGCCATCGCTGCCGGCGGTAAGGGACGCACCGACTCTAACGAGATGGCCAAGCACGGCGAAGTCGTCGCGCTGTGCGACATCGACGCGCAAACACTTTCCAAGGCTGCGAAGAACCCCAAGTTCAAGAGCCCCGTCACCTTTGCCGACTATCGCGAGATGCTCGACAAGATGGATGGCAAGCTTGACGCCGTCACCATCTCCTGCCCCGACCACAGCCACTACCCGGCGACAGCCAAGGCGCTCAAGATGGGCATCGCCTGTTACACGCAAAAGCCTCTGACGCACAGCGTGTGGGAAGCTCGCCGTCTCGCAGAACTGGCCGCCGAGCACGACGTGCCCACACAGATGGGCAACCAGGGGACGGCCAACGACGGACTGCGAGAGGCAGCTGCCATCATGAGGGCCGGTCACCTCGGTACGGGGACCGAGGCTCACATCTTCACGAACCGCCCGGTCTGGGAGCAGGGCAACCCGCGACCGCCGTCTGTCGCCGTGCCCGAGCACATCGACTGGGACCTCTGGCTCGGCCCCGCACCACTGCGACCGTATGCGAAGGGGGTCTATCACGACTTCGCCTGGCGCGGCTGGTGGGACTTCGGCACTGGTGCATTGGGCGACATGGCCTGTCACACCTTCAACATGCCCTACATGGGACTCGACCTGAAAGATCCGGATACCATCCAGGCGACCTGCTCCGGTCACGATGGCGACAGCTATCCGCAGAAGGCGCAGATCACCTTTGAATTCCCGTCGAACGACTGGCGTGGTCCCGTTAAGGTCGTGTGGTACGACGGTGGCAACATTCCGTCGAACGATCTGGTCTTTGGCCACGAACTGAAGGGTGGCGAGTCACCCCGTGGTGCCATCATCAAGGGTGACAAAGCGACGCTCTACTCTTGGGACGATTACGCGGCCGAGTTCGTCATGTATGACAACGACGGGAATGAGATCCCGAAGCCGGAGGTCGAGTACGAGAAGAGCCCCGGCCACTATCTCGAGTTCCATCAGTCCATCACGGGCGAACGCAAGCGAGCCGTCTCAAACTTCGAGGAGTACGCCGGCAAACTGACGGAAACGATCCTGCTCGGCAACCTCGCCGTTTGGACCGCCGCCGCCGGTGAAGGTCCGGTCGTCGAATGGGACGCGGAGAACCTCAAGTCTCCCAGCCATCCGATCGTCTCGAACATCGTCCGCCGCCAATACCGCGACGGCTACGACGTCTGAGCAAATCGCGAGTTGAATTGACTCTGACGTTTAGCCACACATTTCAAATGTGTGGCTAAACTTTTTCTTTGGGCACCGATGCCGCATACTCTGTCGTCACATCAACCATTCATGAGTCATCGCATGCACCGTTATCCGCTCCTCATCCTTGGCGCACTTGGTGTCTTGGCGGTTCCCATTCTCGCCGCCGACTTCAGCAGCGACTGGCATCGTCAACCCAACCGCATCTGGATCGGTCCGCAGTGCTGGGCGAATCCGATGGAAGACTGGCGAATTCGAGATGGCCGTCTGGAGTGCATCTCCGCGGGTCCGAATCGCAATGTCCATCTGTTGACGCACAGGCTGGGCGAAGGCGACGGCACGCTGGAGATGAGCGTCATTGTCGGACTGCAACAGAGTACCGTCTCTCACCGCCGCAACCCTCAGCGGCCGGACCCTGCTGATGGCTCCGTCGGCTTCGAAATCGGCATCCAAAGCGAACTCGGCGACTACCGCAGCAGCCTTCTCCGCGGGCGCGGTGTACCCCTCGTGATCTTCACCGACGGATCGATGCGATTTGGACAAATCGAGGGGAGTATCAAGGATGGGACGCCTTTTGCTGATTGGCTCCGGTCTCCGGAAGGAGTGCGGCTGATCGTCTCCCTCCGGCCTCACGATGACGGCAACAGGTATCGCTTAGCCATGCGGTTCCAGCACGCTGACCCAGACTCTGCCGATCGAGAGGTCACGTGGCCGGAACATTCGACCTACCTTCCTAAGTCAGCAGTCGTAGGAAATCTCGCGCTGGTCACAAACAAGTTTTCCAAGGGCCAAGGGTATGATCTCCCGAAGAACTCCCGCTTCTGGTTCCGCGATCTCAAAGTGTCCGGCACGAAGGTGGTCGAGACACCTAAACACGCTTTCGGGCCGATCCTGTATGCGATGCACACGCTTTCACGTGGCGTGATGACGATGACGGCACAGATGCCGCCGATCGGTCCGGATGACGCGCAGGTGGTGCGGTTGCAGGTGCCGGTGGAGGCGGCAGAGGCCATTCTGCGCGTGCGGGGTGTCGAAGCCGATGCTCCCTCTGGCAATCAGGCTTCTGAAATTTCAAATTTGAGATCTGTAATTTCAGATGACAAGGCAAAGATCTCCTGGACGACCATCGCTCGATCGACGATCGATCCGCTCTCGCGCACGGCTCACTTTCGTCTGCCGCATTGGCTCGACACGGAGGACGTGCCGTATCGGCTTGTCTACACGATGCGAGAGAGTACCCCGGCTGCTTCGAGCAGCCGGGGTGCTGACGCTGCGGCAACCGACCACTTCTACACCGGGACCGTCCGCAAGGACCCGGTCGACAAACCGTCGGTCTCGGTCGCGGGGTTCACGGGGCACAAGGACACGGCGTTTCCAAATGAGTTGCTCGTGTCGAATGTCCTTAAGCATAATCCGGATGTATTACTGTTCACTGGTGATCAAATCTACGAGGACGCTGGCGGGTTTGGCATCGTTCGGAACGACGCTGATCGCGGGACGCTGAACTATTTGCGGAAGATCTATCTGTGGGGCTGGTCGTTTCGCGATGCGATGCGGGACCGTCCGTCGTTTGTGCTGCCGGACGATCATGACGTGTATCAAGGCAACGTGTGGGGACAGGGAGGCAACCCGACCAAACAGGGGATGAAGGATCACGATGCGGGCGGCTTTGCGGAACCTGCGGACTTCGTAAACGCGGTCTTCCGCACACAGGTCGCTCATCATCCGCCGGTGTTCGATGCAACGCCCATGATGCAGGGCATCGATTGCTGGTACGGCGACTGCGTGTATGGCCGCATCAGCTTCGCCATGCTTGAGGACCGTTACTTCAAGTCGGGACCACGCGGCAAGGTCAACGAATGGCCCGGGCGTCCTGACCATGTGAAGGACGCAAATTACGATGTCTCGAAGCTCGACAAACCGGGACTCGTGCTGCTGGGTAAACGACAACTCGACTTCCTTGATGTGTGGGCCCAGGATTGGCGAGGAGCTGACATGAAGTGCGTCTGTTCGCAGACGATCTTCTGTAACCTCGCCAATTATCACGGACCGGAGCAGGTGTTCATCTACGCGGACCTCGACTCCAACGGCTGGCCGCAGACGGGACGCAATCGCGCCGTCGCTGCCATGCGCAAAGGGTTCGCCTTCCACTACGCGGGCGATCAACATTTGCCTTCGATCGTGCATCACGGCATCGACACCTGGGGCGATGCAGGTTGGTCCTTCTGTGTCCCCTCGACAGCAGCGGGGTATCCACGCTCGTGGCGACCGGATGCCGACGGCCGCCCCGTGCAGAACCGCCCTGCTCCGGGCTTGCCGAACACGGGCGAGTATCGTGACGCCTTCGGACATCCGGTCACTGTGCACGCCATCGGGAACCCTGCGGCAGAGAATCGCAAGGCGGTCCTTGAGCTCTTGCATGACAAGTCATCGGGGTATGGTCTCGTTCATTTCAACAAGGAGGACCGGACGATTACGATGGATTGTTGGAAGCTGTTGTTCGATGCTGCGAAACCGCAAGCGGGGGATCAGTTCCCAGGTTGGCCGAAGACGATCGACATGTTGGAGAACGATGGTCGTGAGGCGGTGGCGTACCTGCCCACGATCGAGGTCACTGGCATGACGGACCCGGTCGTGCAGGTCATCGAGGAATCGACCGGCGAAGTCGTGTACACTCTGCGGATTCGCGGGACGTCGTTTCGTCCGAAGGTGTTTGCGGACGGGACGTACACGGTGCGGGTCGACGACCAGACATTGACGGGCATCGAATCGACATCGGATGACGATGCGTCGATTGACGTGACAATCGATTGACATCGTTTAGCCGCGACCAATGGGAGCGCTCCCGTTGGTCGCGGCTAAACGGTTGACGATGGGAAACGAACCACATTGGCCGAGACCCTTACCACGCCAGACTATGCGATCATTCTGCTGTACCTCGTGGGGACGGTCGGGATCGGGCTGGTGATCGGGAGCCGGATCAAGACGGGAACCGATTTCTTTCTGGGTGGACGGCGGTTGCCGTGGTGGGCGATTGGCATGTCGCTCGTCGCGACCGACATCGGGGGGACGGACATCATTGGAGTTGGCGGGGCGGCGTATGCGCATGGCATGGCGGTCTCCAACTTCGAGTGGATCGGCTGTGTGCCGGCGATGATCGTGGCGGCGTTTGTGTTTGTGCCGTTCTTCTATCGGACCGGGATCTACACCGTGCCGGAGTACATGGAGCGACGCTACAACGCGGGCGTGCGGACGGCGCTCGCCGTCTGCTGGTTGATCTTCATGGCGTGCAACCTCGGTATCATGTTACTCGCGTCTGCGAAGATGATGTCGGCCCTGTTTGGGTGGGACGTGACGCTGTGCATCGCCGTGACTGCCGTGTTGGTCGGGCTGTATACGCTGACGGGCGGACTCGCGGCGGTAGTGTATACGGATGCGATTCAGTGTGCGGTGATGATTGGCGGGTGTCTGCTGGTGACAGGGCTCGGGCTGTATGAAATCGGTGGCATCGAAGCCTTGCGGGCTCAATTGCCAAACCCAGAACAAACGCAACTCATTCTCCCGGCTGACAGCCCATCGCCCTTCCCTTGGCCGGGGATCTTTTTCGGACTCGCACTCATTCTCTCACCCGCCTACTGGATTGGGAATCAGGCAATCGTGCAGCGATCACTCGGGGCGGAGAGTGAGTTCGCGGCGAAGGCGTCTTACGTGTGGGGTGCCGTGCTCAAGAATCTGATTCCGTTTATCATCGCGGTGCCTGGACTGATTGCAGTCGCCAAGTTCCCGGATCTGGCGGACGGCGATCAGGCGTACCCGATGCTGGTCTCGACACTGCTGCCCGTGGGACTGCGTGGACTGTTCGTGGCGGCGTTCATCGCGGCCCTCATGTCAAGTATCGACTCCTACCTCAACTCGGCGGCGACCATTCTGGCGATGGACATCTACAAACGGTTCATCCGACCTGATGCGGACGAACGACAGTTGCTGACAATCGGCCGCGTGACGACAGCCGTCTTTCTGACTTGGGCCGTCGTGTTCGCGTTGTTGCTCACGCTCTTGAGTGAGGAGTCGGGGGTGTATGCGATCTTTCAGACATTGATGGCGTTCTTTCAGGGGCCGGCGTTGGCAATCCTGCTGTGTGGAGTGCTCTGGCGGCGGGCGACAGGAGTTGCGGCACTGATCGGCTTTCTCGTGGGAGTGATATTCTCTATTTCGCTCTTCGCCTTCACGCAAGAGGCCGTGTTGGCTTGGCTGGGGTGGAAGCCGTTGTTTCAGGTGAGTGAGCCATTCCTGTACTTCTCGGTGTGGGCGTTTGTGGTGACATTGTCGCTGGTGGTAGTGATCAGTCTGCTGACGACACCGGAACCCGAGGAGAAACAGCAGTACGTGATCAGCCGATTCAAGATCAAGTCGCAGGAGGAGGTAGCTGCATGAAGTCGACTCCATTGCATTGGATTGGTGAGTCGGTGCGTGACCTGCTGTTGCTGGTGCCTCTGCCGATGGTCAGGGTGCTGTTTCTCACACTGCTGGCGGTCGTGCTGCTGTGGATCCTCTCCCTGCCTCGTCGTGAGACGACGGCTCCGGAGAGCGACGGTCGCAGCGGGGCGAACCTCAAAGTGGGTGCGGCGATCGCGTTGGTGATGCAACTGGCGATCTACACGCTCTTGTGAGAGGATGCTGGTTGAACGTCCTTGGACCCACGGGGCGTGGCCCGTGGGCTTGGGGGCCGACTCGATATTCACGATCCATGGAGAATCAATTCATGCGTGGCCTGCTCTTCTCTGTGATCCTCTGTGTCCTTTGCGGTTCATCCCGCGCCGATGGCCCCCCCAACATCGTACTCATCATGGCGGATGATCTGGGGTATGGGGAGCTCGGGTGTTACGGGCAGACGAAGATCAACACACCGTACATTGATCGGCTGGCGGCGGAGGGGATGCGGTTCATGCAGGCGTATGCGGGGTCGCATGTGTGTCAACCTTCGCGGTCAGTGCTGATGCAGGGACTGCACACCGGGCACACCGCCGTGCGGGCGAACAATCTCGATCAGTTGTTGTTGCCGGAGGATGTGACGGTCGCAGAGTTGCTGAAAGATCGCGGGTATGCGACGGGCGGATTCGGTAAGTGGGGGCTGGGGTACATCGGCACGACCGGTCAACCGAGCTGGCAGGGGTTCGATGAATGGTTCGGGCAGTACCTGCAAGTGCATGCTCACTTCTACTATCCCTACTGGGTGCGTCATAACGATGAGAAATATCTGCTGCCCGGCAACGAGGGAGGCAAACGAAGTCAGTACGTGCAGGACGAGATGCAGTCGCAAGCCCTCGACTTCATTCGTGAGAATGCCGACGGACCGTTCTTCGCTTATCTGCCGTACATCATCCCGCACGTCGAGATGGTCGTGCCGGACGAGTGGGAAGAGTCGTATCGCGGGCAGTTCCCGAAGGTCGCCGTCATGGACCCGCGCCCTGGGTACATCGGCTCGGAGGATGGGTTCACCACACTGGCGGGGATGATCAGTCGGCTGGACGCCTACGTAGGCGAAGTACGAGCGTTGCTCGATGAGTTGAACATCGCAGACAACACGCTGGTGATCTTTACCTCAGACAACGGTGGTCAGAACGGCGGCAAGGACAATGGCTGGACGAAGATGACTGACTACTTCGAGGGCAACGGTCCGTTGCGAGGGTATAAGGGAACTTTCTACGAAGGCGGATTGCGAGTGCCGTTTGTCGTGCACTGGCCCGGGAAGACCGAGGCGGGGGCGGTCAGCGATCACATCTGCGGCTTTCAGGACGTGCTGCCGACGCTGTGTGAGGTGACCGGTGCGAAGACTCCTGAGGTCACGGATGGCATCTCGCTCGTGCCCACTCTGACCGGCGAGGAACCACAGGACGAGCATCGTGGCCTCTACTGGGAGTACCGACGCGGCGATCGACTGGGTCGAGCGGCCCGCATGGGGCGCTGGAAGTCAGTGCAGTTGCGAGACGATCGATCAGTGGAGTTGTATGATCTCGATCAGGACATCAGTGAGACGACCGACGTCGCCACAATGCACCCAGCGATTGTGCGGGAGATGACAGTGTTCATGGATGGGTGTCATTACGACGAACGAGAGTATCCCCCGGCTCCGCAGCGACCGAAGTTCAAGGACTTTGTGCGGTGATGGGACGACGGTCGTTGTTGGTTGAAAGTCGAGAGTTGAAAGTCGAAGGACGTTTGCATCTCGGCTGGAGGATCTCCCATCTGAGATTTCAGATTTGAGATTTCAAATCTCAGAACCGACACCCGACTCGCCACCGCTCAACCCTCAACCCTCAACCCTCAACCCTCAACCCTCAACCCTCAACCCTCAACCCTCAACCCTCAACCCTCAACCCTCAACCCTCAACCCTCAACCCTCAACCCTCAACCCTCAAC
>JAJDEJ010000261.1 GCA_029259815.1 Planctomycetaceae bacterium
GAGTTTCCCGAGGGATTTCGCCAGTAGACTGAACAGAATCAAGAATTGCATCGTTGTTCCCGACTTCGTGACCGCATGAGTTGCACCATCAGTTCCGGAAACCCCTGTTATCGTAGGCTCTCCGACCCGTGAACGGTTACGTCCACAGGCAGCAATTTAATTGAGAGGGGTTTGAGACACCACGACAAACACCGGCCGACCGGCAACGAACCCCCCTCCGCTTGGTTCTTTGAGTTCGATTTGACCCGCTGAGAGATTCCCAGCCGATCTTATCTCAGGAGCCGCCGATTCTGAAGGGGCATAGATGACATAAAGGCCTCCAGATTCGTTCTCGCTGGGCTTCTTACGCTCGGGCATGTCGCAAACCCAGTTACTCTTTCGATCCAGGTGTAGCCAACCAAGCCACTCATATCGTTCACCGATCTTAAATTCTTGCATCGTCTTGATCGCAGTTTCGAAGGCCTCCACAGATTTGGCAGTGCTGGGAAGTTGCTCTAACGCATCCGAAGCAGCCTGACGCACCAGACTCCCTTCTTCGGAATCTGGGTCGAAATAATTCTCCTGTGTGTTCACCATCGCCGTCGCCAGCAAATCTTCAGGCTCCTGAAAAGCCCGTTGAAGAGGCCAACTTCCATGCAGAGCCGGTTGAAGCATTGCCCGGAGCAACTGGAATTTGAACACCGGATCCATTTCCGCGTCATCGAACAGCCGGGTCAGCATCGTGAGATAGGTTTTGTCCCAGTTGTTGAGCGAAAGCGATCGATGGAGTGAAAGCGCCTCGCGGCTGAACGCCGACTGAGGTGAGAGCCACTGAAAATCGGTGCCGGAGCGAGGATTGGCGATTTCATTCACACGCTTCTGAGTACCGGCCGTATCGAGGTTGAGGTTTTTGAAGTACTGAATTCTACGAAAGTCGCCACCACCAATTTCGGAGGGCTGCTTATTCGAATAGTACCACTCGTCATCAGTCGTCCTGAGATAGAAGACCCTGGCGATCGTCACATTGGTGAGCACATCGACAACGCCCGCATCTGTTCTTTGACCTTCATCCGTGACACGGCTGGTGACGGGAAGCAAGATGTCCTTCAGTAGTTTCACCTGAGTTTCGTGTTGAAATCCCGGATGATCAGTCATTAAACTTGAACTACGGTCGATCAACTCCTTCGCTGTCTCGGGAGTGATACTTGTTAAGTCAATTGTCTCAAAGTCGGCAATGAATTCATTCCAAGCCTCGATGCCAACCCAAATTCGTGGATCGGACGCAATGACACTGGCGAAATCTTGTGATTGACGATTACCACTAAACGCACTATCTGACTTCGCGGCAGTCAATCGCTTCTCAAACGCTTGACGATTTCCAACAGCTTGTGTGATTCGATCAAGCATCACTGTCTGCATCTGATTTCGCCGCAGACCAGCGATTTGTCCCTTGATTCGCTCATGGATCTCTTGAGGGGTTCGCTTGATCTCTTCAGAAATATGATCCCACTCGATGAGTCGAGCGTATGCTTCAGATGTCTGCTCAAGTTCCTCGATGCTGTCTTCCGCCGTGTTTTCGTATTGAGACTCAAGCTCTTGGGCGGCTGTCAAAAACTTCTCTTGTTCCTCAGCAATCATCTCGCGTTCAACTTGTTTGATCTCTCTCCCCAGTTCGTTGAAGGCGAGAACTTCCGATTCCCGATTAGCAACCTCCCCAGCAGATTTCAGCACCTCTCGGGCCGCAGCGAACGAATCCCAGGAGGGGTTCGTGAGGCCGATTTCCCTCGCCTCCTGTAACTTCGATTCGAAATTCTGCTGACGCGTTTGCTCGTTTGCGACTGCCAGATTGAGATCGCTCCTGACCTTCTGAATACGTGGGTTACCAAATGTACTGGGGTCCTCCACTTCGAGCTTGGCGACGAATTGTTGCGCGCCATCCAAGTTTCCATCAGTCAGCAGTGACTCCAGACTGGCCACCGTCTGATCGAGTTCCTGGCTGCGGATGAACATGACGACGGACAATCCTGTTACTCCTGCAAGGAGCACAACTGAGAGTGCTGCCCCGATGACTTTCCAGCGACGCTTGCCTGCCTCCATCTGATAAAAATTATGGTATCGCTCTTCCAGTCGGGTCCGCTCGACCTCGGGAATCCCAGCCTCGGATGCTGCCAGCCTCTCTTCCAATGTCTTGAGGGACTCGAACTCACTTCGATCATGAATCCAGTCATCCAAAGCGAGACGAAGTTGGGCGAGGTCAGCATCGTATTCCTGCTGGGCGGCCTCAGTGGCATCGAGCTCGCTCAGCCACTGAATCGACGGTCCGACCAAATCCAAGAGTTGTGAATCACTGGCATCGAAGTCCACGATCGCGGAGAGCGCGTTCCAACGGGCTCGGGCACGTCTTGCTCTCACCGCGTCAAAATCTGCGTAGGCATCATTCAATTCATGTTGAAGACGATGTAACTCTTTTCTTGCTCGAGCATGCCGAAGCCGAGTGTGACCGTCGATTGCCTGCTTGACGAGTGACTTGGCGGGTTTCGTTGTCCAGTCTGGTGATCGCAGTTCCTGCTCCAGTGCTGCCAAGGTCTTGATGTTCTGTTCCTTGACGGCTTGCTGGACTGCGTTCTTCAACTGCCGCTGCCGCTCATGCTCAAACTCCTTGATGCTCTCAGCCCAAATTGGGTTGTTGCGATCCTGCTGTTCGATCCGTCGCATGATGGCAATGCGCCGAGGGAGCGAACTCTTTGCCAGCGCATGCAACCGATGTTGTCGCAGAAGCGGTTCGAGAGGCTGTTGGACAGAATACGCCTCGTTGAGATCAGCAGCCCGGTCAATCTCGATCTCCGGAGGCAACGGCAGTCCGCAGATGCTGATGTAGTCGGCCCACTGTTCCCGCTCTGGGAAATCGAGCATGGCGACTTCGTCGAGCAGATTCTGGGCGTCCGCTCGCTGAATTGCCTCATCCCGCAAACCGCGTTGCAGCAGGTCGTCACATTCCCGCAACGATTTGTTCACACTTTCACTGGCTGCCACATACTGGTTAACGAGCACTTCCAGCTTATGTGGTTGGGGATCAACATCCGAATACAGGATCGAACGGATATTATCGACAATGTCTCGAAGGTCAGACATGCTCTTAGGTTCCTCGCCGTGTCATCGCTGATCTTGCTCCATTCACAATCGCAGCACAATCCCTTGCTGTCACTCTCAATCCCGGCCAATCGTGGGGCTGATCATCGTCCAGGGCTGATCCTAGAATCCTGGTGATGTGTTCATCGTCTCAGCTGACCGACCGCCGGCTCGACTCCGCAAAATATCAATTTCTTCCTCACCATGTTTGAGATACAGACGGAACTGGATCTCGACGTTCTGCTCCAAGTCCTGATAGAGCTTGTCGAGGTGCTTCACCCACTCATCAAACTCATCGGCCTTTGTGAGTGCCTTCTGGTATTTCTCTTTCAAATCCTCTGCTGTCTTCAACTCAGCCTCTTTACGGTTCACGAATTCTTTACCGGCGTTAGCAAACCTCGTCAATGTACTCTTCAATTCTGGAATCACCCTTTCCGATAGCGCCTCAAGACCTTTCCCAATATCGCCTTTCAATTTCGCGTGTTCCCTTTTCAATTCGGTTTTGGATGAACGCGCAAATTCGATGGGAGCATTCGACTTCTCAATGGTGACATTCGGAGGCATCTCCGAAGTGCCCTTGCCATCAAATTTCACAAGAGTGGGGTAGGCAAAGTTCTTCACGAAGAAAGCCGGCTTCGCATTCTGTCGAT
>JAJDEJ010000262.1 GCA_029259815.1 Planctomycetaceae bacterium
CGTTTCGCCGCGACCAACGGGAGCGCGGGAGAAGTAATCACTGATGAATGACGTCATGAACAGTTTGAACCGTCGCACGTTCCTGTCTCAAACGGGGGTAGGACTCGGCGCGGTTGCGTTGTCGAGCCTGATGAATGACGACGCAATTGCAGGTGGTGTTGCTCATCATGCCGCGAAGGCGAAACGGGTCATTTTCCTGTGCATGGCGGGTGGGCCGTCGCATCTGGAGACGTTCGACTATCGACCCAAACTTGCGGAGATGGACGGGCAGCCGATGCCCGCGTCGTACACCGAGGGACAGCCGATTGCTCAGTTGCAGGGCAAGGAACTGAAGTGTCAGGGACCGCTGACCAAGTTCGGGCGCTACGGCGAGAGCGGACAGGAGATCAGCGACTTCCTGCCGTGGCATCACAAACTGGCCGACGACATCTGCATCATCCGGTCGATGGTCACCGAGCAGATCAACCACGATCCGGCTCACACCTTCATGAACACGGGCACAGCGATCAGCGGTCGGCCATCGATGGGATCGTGGGTCAACTATGGACTCGGTAGTGAGTCAAGCGACCTGCCGGGTTTTGTCGTAATGACGAGTGTGGGCGGCCGCAATCCCCAGCCGATTGCATCGCGGCAGTGGGACGCAGGATTCCTGCCCAGTCGCTATCAGGGAGTCGAACTCAACGCGAGCGGTGATCCGGTCCATTACCTCAGCAATCCACCCGGCGTCAGTCCGTCACAACAGCGGCAACTGATCGATGCGGTCAACAAGCTCAACGTGCATCGCAACTCAGTGGTGAGTAACCCCGAGATCAACACACGCATCGCCGCCTATGAGATGGCGTTTCGCATGCAGTCGTCGGTGCCCGATCTGGTCGACGTCTCGGACGAACCTCAGCACATCCTCGACATGTATGGAGCCGAGCCCGGCGACGGGTCGTATGCGTCCAATTGTCTGATGGCCCGTCGGCTCGCGGAGCGGGGCGTGCGGTTCATCCACTTGTACCATCGAGGCTGGGACCATCATGGAGACCTCGAACGCTACATGGGCATCTGCTGTGGACTCACAGACAAACCGACCTGGGCCCTGCTGACCGACCTCAAACAACGAGGCATGCTCGAAGACACACTCATCATTTGGGGTGGCGAATTCGGCCGCACTCCCATGTTCCAGGGCAAGGGAGGCGTCGGACGCGATCATCACATCAAGGGCTTCTCGATGTGGATGGCCGGCGGCGGTGTGCAAGGCGGGCTCACTCACGGCTCGACCGACGAGTTGGGTTACAACTCCGTCGAAGACATCGTCCACGTTCGCGACCTGCACGCGACCATGCTGCACCTGCTGGGCATCGACCACCAGCGATTCAGTGTGCCGTACCAAGGGCTCGACATGCGGCTGACCGGTGTCGAGGAGGCCCACGTGTTGCGGAGCATTCTGGCGTGATCCCAAGCCGACGGCTCTGCCGTCGAACGAACGAGAGAGAATGCACGACGGCAGAGCCGTCGGCTTGGGACGGGGGAACGTCGATCACTCGGCGATGATTGCGATGCCGCTGAGGACGCCGGCGGGCGAGAGAGTCACCGTTAGTTCGTCCTCGATCTCGACGCCCGTGATGTCTTGTGTGACCGACGAGCCATCGATCTCAACTGCCAATGTCGGCATCTCGGATTCGCCTTCGACTGTTACGGCGACTTCACTCGCGGACGAATCGGAAGCTGCGAAGATGAGCCGTACGGTGTAGGTGCCGGGTTCGACGAGATCTTCGACATCCCATTCCAGTTCGGTGAGGTCGGTGGCACCTGAAGATGTGATCCAGCCGGTCTGCTCATCGGGCGAGAGGAACGAGTGCTGGACGAACCAGTCGGGGGACTTTGGTTTCGTTTTGACATCGAGATCGGGTGACGGGCCACCGGTCGTCGGGTACTCGAACCACATCACGCCGTCCGCGTCACGTCGATCGCCGGGGGCACCGAGATTCAAACCGACGGATTGTAATGGAGTCTCGACCGAGCGATCCGGGTTGAAGGTCCATGAGTCAGCGTCCTCCATGTGTACGAAGGCGAGCGAGGTTTGCAGCTGATAGGCACACAGGCAGGTGCGGGTGTAATCGGGGGCACTCAGCACGCCGTCTGCGGGGATGAGGTTGCTCGTGCAGCTTGAGCGGAAGCCGCCCAGGTTACCGGTGCCGCTTTGGTTCTCCAGATCGAAGTAACCGGCGGCTCCGGAGCGGAAGGTGAGCATCGTCTGGCAACCGATCGCCGTGTTGCAGCCATACATGCGGGTGTAGCCCCAGCCGGTCTCTTCACCGGTGAGCAGGCTGATGGCGAAGCCACCGTTGCCGTTCGTGATGATGCGATCTTTGAGCAGCAGGCACGGGCCAGAGTACTTGAGATCCAGTTTTTCCCACAGCACTTCGCCGTCTGTGCCTCGGTAGGCGATCATGCCCTCGCCGATGTCGTCCTTCGCACGATCTCGGGCCGCACTGCCGGCTTGAATGAGGATATCGTGTTCGGCCGAGTAGTTGAGGAACGTGCCGAAGACGTTCTCCTCGGTCGACCAGCGCACATCGCCCGAGTGGAGATCGAGGGCCAGCAAGTTGGGTGCCGTGGACGACGAGACGCCGCGCCTGCGGAGCATGGCCAGGGCCTGCTGGGTCATGCCGTCAACACAATAGACCATGTCGTCCGAGAGACAGACCGTGTTGTGCCGGTAGGAGTAGGCCGCCGGTCGGCGCCATAACTCGCTGCCGGTGTGCCGATCGAACGCGACCAATTGGCCGCTCGAGGTCGAGTAGCGAGTCGGCTCGACGAACTCGGCCACGTTTGGTGGAGCGTCGCTCTCACGAGCGGGGACGCCGATCAGGTAGGGATCGAGACTGAAGTCGCTGCTGCCGGGACCATCATTGTGCCCTTCAATCGCCAGCACGTTGGTGCCCGATCGCAAGAGCGAATCCAGATTGGCGACGGGGTAACTCTCGTAGCCCTCTGCCTCGTGCGAGCCGCTCAGCTTGGCGTCGGCCCCGTTTCCTTCGCCGACATGCATACGTGCGATCTCTGTCCCGTTGAGGTAGGCGATAAACGCATCGTCGAAGTTAAGCATGAGTTTGAGGCTCGCCGCATCGGAAACGGCACTCCCCTCGAACGTCGTCCGTGCATACAGACGGGCGTACTTGCCTCGCATTTCGTTGAGGACCGTGCGGTCGTCATCGTCGCCATAACCGAAGCCCGCTGCGCCTGTCTGCCACTTGCTGTCATCAAACTCGAGACTCGTCCAGTTGTCCGCAGGGTCTGAGCCGCCGAGGTATTGCCACTCGGCGTGAGGAGGCACGACGGCGTGCGCACCTTCGGGCACGACGGCTTCCTTCAACGCATCGACTCCTTTGACCTTCAGCGGGTCGGCTGTGACGACCAGCACATCACCTGAGACCGCCAGCCCACCCCAGTGAGCGCCGCTGCCGTCACCCTTTAGTGAGAACGTCTTGGTCGTCTCACCCGTGCGTGCATCGAGTTCGAGCAGCTCGGTCCCGTAGACAACGTAGACGTGGTCTTCGACCGAGACATAGTTGCTGCCGATCTCGCCCGCTCCAGGGTGATGAGCCGTGTTGTCGTAGTAGGCACCCAACCCCGGCAAGTCGCGTTCCCACCACTGGCGTCCCGTGTAGACGTCGACACATCGCAGCATGTCAGGGCCTTCGATGAACAGTCGACCGCCCACCACTTGCGGCGACGGTCCATGTCCGTGACGCGGCAGCACCTTGTCATTCGCCGGTCCGCCGAACCACAGCACGCCCATCGGCGCCTTCACGCGGCCTTCAGCAGACACAACGCTGTTGGTCGCATCTCCGTACTGATGTGTCCAGCGACCTGAGTCCGGGAGGGCTCCGACACGTCGCAGCACGCTCCATGTGCCTTCGCGTGTGACCTCGGCGTTCTCCAGATCCGCTTCTTCGACAATGGCGACGAGTCCATCGTGTTGCTCATCACTCGTTCGTAAACAGGCCGCCCCGCCGTAGGGGCGGAGTGAGCGAAAGATGGTCTGTACGTCACCGGGTGAATACGTCGACTCCTCCGTCCTCAGAATGAGATCGGCCAGATACTGTGGCAGGTTGAACGCGAAGGGATCGCTGACGTGAGCCGAGGCGCGTGTGCCGTAGAGTTCGCCCGTGTCCATTCGTCGGCGGAAAGAGTCGATCTGCACGGGGTCATCATCCAGGACGATCAACTGGTACTCCGACTGACGCAGCAATTCGCTGAGCAGTGGCTGGTGATCGGCATCCAGCGAGACGGCGTACCCGCCCGACATCGGGGCAATCTCGAGTAGCTCTTGTGCCTCTTCGGTCACATCGCCCTGTAGTTGTGCGTACGGCACTGATGCTTCTAACTCGTAGGTCGGCGCTCCGTTGGGTTTGTCTGCACCGAAGCAGTAAATCCGAGCGTTGTCAGTCACGACGAACAGTCGCTCGTTCGCCGAGAGCATCGACGTCACATTGCCCTGCATTTGAAACGTGGAAATCGGTTGCACTTCCCCCTCAGTCTTCAGAGCGTCCTCAATATGGTAGACAGAGATCTGTCCCTCGGCGGAGAGGAACAGGTGATCGCCCGCAAACAATTGGATATCACCGGGCACAGCGGGTGTGAATCCGCCGTTGAAGGCTGGCGTGAACAGGGTCCGCGTGAACTTACGACCCCGTCGGTCTTTACCTTCGACATCCTCGAAGTCACCTTCGACGGACGTGACCACGACCGACTTGCCACCCGCATCGGTTCCCAGCAAGTGACCATCGGCGACGTACGAGGCGAACATGGTTCCGATTTCCGCTCCGTCGTCCGTTCGCATGACCTGATTGCGAACAACCATGAAGGGCCCGGCGGCCATCACAGCGTGTCCGCCGCTTCCCTTGCCACCAAAGTTGAAGTGTTTGAGCTTGCCTGTCTCACGATCAAACACGGCGGGCAAAGTGCGACCGCCGGGGACGATCACATTGTCGCCACTCACGAGCAGTGCCCCCTGTGGAGAGATCGAACCGAACGAGTCGGCACCATGTGGGTGCGTGATGAACTGAGCACTCGTCTCGCTGTTGATCCAGATTCGCTCACCTGTCGTCGCATCGACCGCATGCACAAAAACGCCCATCGACGGCCAGATGCCAGCCGCGAAATAGGCGACGCCTCCATCGACGACGACACCTCCGCGGGCTGACCATGTCGAGACCAATCGACCGTTGCCGAGAATCGGTCGGTGCTGCGGGCCGCCGTTGTACTTCCAATCGAGTTCGCCCGTGTCCGCATTGACGCAATAGAGGTAGCCATCGTCACTGACAGCGTACACACGTCCATCGACGACAGCCGGTGCGAAGCGGACTGGGCCATCGGTGTAGAACCGCCACAACTCCTTGCCGGTGTCGACTGCGTAGGAAGTGATCGTGTCGTTGACGGTTGAGCCGACGAACATTCGTCCGCCCGCCACCACCGGCTCATATGAGGCATCAAACTGCAACTTAAATTGAGACGCGGGCCATGCTGGACGAGGAGCGGGCAACTCGCGTGTCCATTGACGATGCAGAGTCGTGGCCAGTTGCTCAGACGTCGATCCGGTACGAGCCACGTCATGTCGCCACATGGGCCAGTCTTCTGCTTGAGTGGTCAAGGACGTAAGAATCAGGCAGAGAATGGCATGGCTGGCCGGAAGCAACTTCATGATTCACCGATCGGTGGAGTGTGTGATGCAATTCGGAAATGCGGGGCACAATACCGTTCCATTGATGATACGGCCCACCGGAGGAAACACAACCAGGGCGATTGAGGGGCAAAGTTTCCGCTTTCCCAAGCCGACGGCTTTGCCGTCAGACGACCGTCATTCGGAGGCCATGTTTTCTTGATCTCGCCGTCTGAAAGTCTCCTCCTCTTCGATCGACAGCAGAGCCGTCGGCTTGGGACGCACTTCGCTCATGTCTGCTTTGCCTCACGACCGTCGACGGAGGTAAACTCGAGCAGCACCCACCCGTTCTCAATCGACCGTTTGCCTCAATAGAGCCATACCATGAAACACGATTTCCGCCTCGCTCACACATTCGCTCTCGTGGTGTTGCTGTCTCAGTATGCGGTCGCAGCCGAGCCGTTCTATCAAGCAGATGACATCTTCCCACCCGCTGAGCCGAACGGCATGCACGTGCATGCGTCAGCAATTGTCGTCTGCCCCAATGGCGATCTGCTTGCCTGCTGGTACGCGAACGGCGAGCCGCTCAATGATCCCCGCTTTTACACAGAGGACCGCGACAAGCACGACAACGTCCAGATCATGGGCAGCCGTAAGGCGAGGGGGAGCGACGAGTGGGAAGAGCCGTTCGTCATGAACGACACGTTCGGCACCTCGGACAACAACCCCACAATGGCGATCGATCATGAGGGACGATTGTGGTTGTTCCACACGACGATGCTCGCTGCGCCCGAGTGGACGTGGGGCGGGTCGATCATTCAGTACAAAATTTCGTCGGACTACGACCAGCCGGGGACGCCGGTGTGGAGCAAGTCGAGCCTGTTGCTGCCGCGACCGAGTGGAATGGACAAGGTGCTCGCGACTGTTGAAGAGGCATTGGCCGATCCCATGTTTGAGGAGAAGTATGGGGCATCTGTCGCACAGGCAAAACCATTCGTGAAGGTTCTACAAAAACGGCTTGGCGAAATCCGCCTGCAACGCATCGGCTGGATGCCCCGCGCTCATCCCCTCATCCGCTCCGACGGCACGCTCGTGTTACCGCTGTCGAATGAGAACTTCGACATCCCCATGATGGCCCTCACATCTGATGGTGGCGAGACGTGGACCTACTCCGACCCGGTGCCAGCGATCGGCATGATTCAACCCAGTCTCGTGGAATTCCCCGATGGCAAGATTGACGCCTACTTCCGCAATGGTGATCGCCGTCTGCGCATCAAACGCAGCACCTCCACTGACGGCGGTCTCACGTGGTCACCTCCCGAGTTGACCGATCGATTGCATCCGGGCGGAGGCGTCGAGGTGCTGCTGCTCAAGAGCGGGAATCTCGCCCTGGTCTCCAACAACAAAGAAAAGAAACCTCGCGACAAGCTGGCCATCTCCATCTCGACCGATCAGGGCAGGACATGGAAGTGGACCCGCCAACTTGAAGACACCCCTGGCGGTCGCTTCGATTATCCGTCTATCACCCAAGCCGACGACGGCACGATCCACGTCAGTTACTCCTGGAACCTCCGCACGATCAAACACGCAGAGTTCAATGAAGAGTGGGTGCAACAGAAAAACGATTAACCACACCAGCCGCGCCCGTCAGGAAGCGGAATGCTCAATGTGGACCTAAGCCAAGACTCCTTCAACGACCTTTCCGCCGACGTCGGTCAGGCTCTCTTTTCGTCCTTGATGGAAATACGTCAGCAACTCGTGGTCGAGACCCATGAGGTGCAGGATGGTGGCGTGAAGGTCGTGCAGATGGACGCGGTCTGTGACCGCTTCGAAGCCGAACTCGTCGGTCTCGCCGTACTTGATGCCTCCTTTGACGCCGCCGCCTGCGAGCCACATTGAGAAGCCGTACGGGTTGTGATTGCGGCCCGGTGCGTCTTTGCCTTCGCTGAAGGGCATGCGTCCGAACTCGCCGCCCCAGATGATGAGCGTGCTCTCCAGCAGGCCACGCTGTTCGAGGTCAGCGAGCAGGGCAGCGATCGGCTGATCGACCTCGGCTCCGTGGCGTCCGTGATTTTTCTCGATGCTTTCGTGGGCGTCCCACGTTTCTTCGAGATGACCGCCGCCCGAGTACAGCTGCACGAATCGCACGCCGCGCTCGACGAGCCGTCGGGCGATGAGGCAGTTGCGACCATACTCGTCTGTGGGTTGTTGACCGATGCCGTAGGCGTCTTGCGTTTGTTGCGTCTCCCGCGAAAGTTCGACCGCCTCTGGAGCAGCGGCCTGCATGCGGTAGGCGAGTTCGTAGCTGTTGATGCGGTCGACGAGTTGCTGGCCGCCCTTGCGGGATGAGAGATGTTCGTGATTGAGCTTCGCCAGCAGGTCGAGCTGTTCACGTTGGGCAGTCCGGTCGAGATGCTTCGGCCCAGCGAGGTCGAGGATGGGCGTGCCGGTCGGTCGAAAGAGAGTGCCTGAGTAGGCCGCGGACATGAAGCCGCTGGACCAGTTGGGTTGGCCGCTAATCGGTCCGCCCCGTTTGTCGAGAATCACGACGTAACCCGGCAGGTCCTGGTTCTCCGTGCCGAGTCCATAGACGGCCCAACTGCCGAGCGAGGGTCGTCCGATGAACGTCTTGCCGGTGTTCATAGCGACGAGGGCTGAGCCGTGGGCGTGACTGTCCGTGTGACACGAGTTGATCACGGCCAGTTTGTCCGCATGCTTGCGAACGTTGGGGAAGTAGTCAGAGATGAGCAGTCCACTCTCGCCGCCGGGTCGAAACGGTCGCCACGCGGGTGTCAGAAACCCCTTCTTGCGCCCGCCCGAGTTGATGAACTCCTTGTCCGGCGGCAGATCCTTGCCCGCGTACTTCTCCAGCTCTGGTTTGTAGTCGAATGTGTCGACCTGAGACGGTGCCCCGTTCATCATCAGGAAAATCACGCTCTTGATGGGCGTCGGATGGTGCGACCGCTTGGGCATCAAGCCGTCAGTCCCGACCGCGGGAGACTCACTCGCCTGCATCTGCGGCAGGAACCCATCCCCTGCGAGCATCGCGGTGAGTGCTGTCCCCGCGAAGCCGGCCCCCATCTCCCACACGAATTCACGTCGAGTCTGCCCACAGGGGAAGTTGGTTCTTTGAGACATGGTCGGCTCGATGAGATATCTACAGAGGGCTGAAATTGAAGAACACTAATCACCACTAATAATCACTGATTTCCTTTCGATCTTCGATCACTCAAGAACAATTAGTGTCGATTAGTGATAAATCGTGTTCCTCAAGCGTAACCATTGTTTGGAGCGTGAAGGCGACATTCAATCGACGTACAAAAACTCATTAGTGTTCATCAGCACGTGACAGAGTGAAGTGAGGGCCATGAGGGATGGAGCTTCGGTTTCTTCTGCCGACTGTTGGAAACGGGTCGTTTGTGACTGCACATGAGCGAGGGCGGCTATGTGTTCACTTTCAGAGGGGTCGCGACTGAGGACGTGTTGCCAGGCGAGTTGTATTTGCTCGTCGAGTGAAGTTACCTGCTCAGCGATGCGAGTGGCGAGGACGCGACTTTGTTCGTGAACAAAGGCATTGTTCATAAGGGCCAGCGCCTGTGGGGCGACGGTTGTCACGTCACGTCGACCGCAGGGCAGGGTGGTGTCCTGTTGATCAAAGACCGTCAGCAAGGGTGGCAACAGCGAGCGTTGGAGGTAGGTGTAGATGCTGCGCCGACGTTGCTCCTCTGTTGGCGATGCCTGCCATGCGGCCCCCTTCTTCGACAGACCCTCGAGGGCTTCGGGATCAATCGACGGTTTGAACCCCGGTCCGCCGGGTGTGAGATCGAGCTGACCACTCGCGACCAGCAGTGAGTCGCGCATCGCGTCTGCATCGAGACGCCGGCGCTCGGCTCGCCACCAGAGATGATTGCCCGGGTCGGTCGCTGTGTACTGTTCATGGTGCGGATGGTTCGACGATTGCTGATACGTCTTGGACATGGCGATCAACTTGTGCAGCCGTTTGAGGGTCCACGGCTTCTGGCTGATAGCAATTGGCTGTTGGCTTGTGGCGAATGGCTCTTGACTCTTGTCTCTTGTCTCTTGGCCACTGGAGTGCATCAGTTCGTTGGCCAGCCAGTCGAGCAATTCAGGGTGCGTTGGCTCATCACCGTTGAAGCCGAAGTTGTTGGGGGTGCGGACCAGCCCCTTTCCGAAGTGATGCTGCCAGAGTCGATTGACGAGCACACGAGCCGTTAGCGGGTTACGTGTGTCAGTGATCCAGTGAGCGAGCTGCAGGCGACGATGCGTCGTCGCGGCGTCCTCAGGCGGAGGTGAGATGGAGGTGTCCAGGAATGAGACCGCCGTCAGTTGTCCTGGCTCGACAACTGGTCCAGGGTGTTTGGCGTCGCCGTTTTTGAGGAGGTGCAGCGGCGGCACGTCGCGACCGCGGTCGGTCCAACCGAAGACGTTGAATCCTAACTCGTCTGCACTCGGACCGCCGAGGTGTGCACGGTCGCGTGGTTCGATGTGACCGGCCCAGAAGGCGGATGCCATGCGGTAGTAGTCGGTCTGCGGGATCGGGTCAAACTTGTGATCGTGACAGCGGGCACACTTGACGGTCAGGCCGAGGAAGGCCGTGCTCGTGGCGTGGACCATGTCCTCCAGCCGCTCGAACTTGTACTCCTGAGGATCATTCGGTTCGTCATTCCAAGTGCCCAGCCGGAGGAAGCCGGTCGCGATGACCGTGCTCTCGTCCCGGTCCGGCAGTTCGTCCCCTGCGAGTTGTGCGAGCACGAACTGGTCATACGGCATGTCATCATTGATGGCCTGGATGACCCAATCGCGGTACTTCCAGGCGTTCGTCTTCTCTTGATCTCGTTCGTACCCGCATGTGTCGGCGTATCTCACGAGGTCGAGCCAGTAGCGACCCCAGCGTTCGCCAAAATGCGGCGAGGCGAGCAGCCGATCGACGACATGCTCGTACGCGGCGGGTGATTCGTCTTGCTCAAAGGCGGCGTACTCATCGAGCGTCGGTGGCAGTCCAATGAGATCATAGGTCACCCGCCGCAGCAGGGTCCGGCGGTCGGTGGGTGGCGCAGGCTTCCAGTCTCGCTTGGCCAGCCCGCGACGGATGAACGCATCGATCGGATTGCCGCTTAAGTCGGTTCCCTGCTGAGTCGGCATGTCGGGACGAACAATCGGTTGCAGCGACCACCAGTCGCGACCGGCTCGTGCGTCGGTTGTTTGTTCATACGGATCGAGCACACGTTCGTTCGGCCAGTTGGCTCCAGCAGTGACCCATCGTTTGAGAAGGTCGATCTCCTGCGGGGTGATCGATGTTGGCTCGTCGTCCTTCGGTGGCGGCATCTCACCCGCGAGCACTCGTTGGAGAAGCGGACTGTCGACAAGTGATTTGTCAAGGAGGATCAAGCCATTGTCCCCTCCCTGCCTCAGCCGTTCATGGCTGGACAATGACAGGCCGCCCGTCTCAGCATTGTCGTTGTGGCATTCCAGACAATGGCGAATGAGCAGCGGGCCGATGTCACGTTCAAAGTCAGGCGACTCAGATGCACTCGTCGAATGTGCGAACAGTGCGACCGTCAACCCGTAAGTGAAGAATCTGGCCCATCGATGATCGGCTAAAGTCTTTGGCTCGATTGTACTCCGCACCATCATGGAACGAGTCACTCAAGAATGAGGGTCAAGAAATCGCATCGCCCCGCAAACCTGAGTCTTCCGATGGCAGAGCCGTCGGAAGACTTGGGAAGGTGTGAGAACGAGACAACTCTATCTTGACCTCCGACCTCGACTGCGCCAACGGGGAATGCAGAAATTCATCCCGTCTCGCCTTGGGCGGCTTCACGAGGCAGTGGCACAGGCTCGCTCGATCGTCGTGTGGGCGAATTCCAAGACCTCACGGATACTGAACGGCTTGAGGAACACATGAGAAATCCCGAGCTCCGTGATAAGATCTTCGGTGTCGAACTCATAGGCCTTTGCAGTGCAGAAGGCGATCGGGACATTGGCGTGTCGTTCGCTCGCCCGAATGCGACGACACAATTCATCGCCGTTGATGTCGGGCATCTGAAAATCGGAGATCACCAAATCGAACAGATTGGCGTCAAGAGCCTCGAGGGCTTCGGTGCCGTTATGGGCAACGATGACCTCGAACCCTTCTTGCTCGAGATTGCGCTGCAACACCTGTCCGATGACATGTGCATCTTCGGCGATCAGAATTCTTCGTGCTGCAGTTTGCATCAGTATCGCCTCATTTAAGCTCCGACCCGCCCGTCAGCGAATGAGCCTGGGCGCTTTGGCATCACAAACCTAGGTCACACTTGCCATGCGGTCAAACGGTTTTTCTTGACGAGTCGGGTTGTCCCGATGATGACAGTCCGGCGGGTCTCTCGCTCGTCAAAGCAGCGATCTCATGCGGTGTCATCGAACCATCGTGCAGGGCCGAGGCCACGAGCAAACCGCCGATGCCCGACTCTCTCGCGAGCCGAACGTCAGCAGCATGGCGGACCCCGCCCCCGGTGATCACTCGCACACTTGATTGTCTCTTCGTCAATTGTCGACACAGATCAAGTGTCGGCACTCCTTGACTCACACCCACACCGGACAAATCGAGCACGATCACCGACTTCACGCCTGTCGCCACCGCCCTGTTGACGATCGTCAGGGGATTGTCGACTCCCCACGCACTCAGATCACCCAACGCACACCCATGCATAAGGTCCAGACTAAAGACCACCCGTTCTCCTCCGACGCATTGAATAATGTCGGCAAGAGGATCGCAACCTGGCAGTGTTTCGAGCGCGGCGACGACCTGCTTGACTCCCCGCTCAACGAGCTGTGACGCCCGTGTTGGTTCCCGGAGCCCAGCGTCAATCATCAGGTCGAAGCCATCTGCGACCAGTGCCTCGATCGTCGACCAGTGGGGAGCATCGTGCATAATTGCATCGAGATCGGCAACGTACAGGCGGTGCAGCCCGAACGTATGTCGGATGGCACGAGCGATGTTCAACGGCTCAGCTGAATCGACGAGCGTGCTCTCGATCGGAGCATACGACTCTCGCCGGCCAGCGACACCCCGGACCACATGTCCGTCCAGCAGATCGAGAACCGGAATTAATTCCATGAGGGGAGACCAGGAAAACAATCGAAATCAGTTTGATGACCTTTCATTATTGGTTGCTAAGATAATGATGTTCATTCCTGAGTGCATCGGCTGACTACGTCTATGATCACCCGCATCCAACGTAAGTTCATGTATCGTCCGCTCCGGGGCCAGGTGAAACGGAACGACCGGCTGCTCGCCTCGGGTGGCCTGCGGGATGTCCTTGTGCCCACGGATGACGGGCTACGTCTGCATGGTTGGCACTCCATCGCTCACGAGGGACCCGAGAATCGTCCGTTGTGTCTGTTCTTTCCCGGTAACTCAGGGCATCGCGGATGCCGGGTGCGTGATCTGGAGTTGTTCAACCGCATTGGGTGCGACGCCTTACTTGTTGACTATCGTGGGTACGCAGAGAACCCCGGAAAACCAGGCGAACCGCATTTTGCGGCGGACGCTCATGCGATTTGGCGGTTCGTCATCGAAGAATTACATGTTCCATCGGACCGCATCATTGTTTTGGGAAACTCGCTTGGCGGAGCAGTGGCGACACGGTTGGCGATGGAACTCTGCGAACAGGGGACTCCTCCCGCCGGTCTGGTGCTGAGGGGAACGTTTTCCTCGATGCCCGATGCAGTTAAGGCAATCTATCCCTGGTTGCCGATCCAGCGATTTCTGGTCGACCGCTATCCCTCAATTGAGCGGGTGCCCCATATTACATGTCCGTTCATGGTGGTGCATGGTGCCTTGGACCAAGTACTTCCCATTGACCAAGGTCGACGCCTGTTCGACGCGGCGCCTGCACAATCTGCCAGTGGTCTCAGGAAACGGTTCGTTGAGTTGCCTCACGCCGGTCATAGCAACATGGCTCGCGTCGCTGCTGACGAAATGGCAGACACGATGCGTGATTTCGTCAGCGACATCTTTGCAGACGACCCTGCGACGGTTTGTCAGTCGAGAGGCTCGGCTTGATGAGTTTTGACCCGAAGGTTGTGCGAAAGGCCGTCACCCATTTGCGGACGACCGATCCCATCATGCGTGATGTGATCGACCGCATGGGGCCGTTCCGCATGCAACGAAGTCGCCGCTACTTTCAAGCGTTGACTCGCGCAATCGTGGCACAACAAATCTCCAGTAAGGCAGCGACATCCATCTGGAGACGCCTGCGGGAGTCAGTTCGACCGGGACACATCACGGCCGAAACGATCGCCCGGATGTCCGTCGACCAGTTACGAGCGTCGGGCATCTCACCGCAGAAGGCGGCGTACATGCACGATCTTGCTGCGCGTGTGCAGAGTGGCACGCTGAAGTTGAATCGGCTTTCACAACATGCGGACGAGCGGGTCATCGAGCAACTCGTCGAGGTGAAGGGCATCGGACTGTGGACGGCTCAGATGTTTCTGATGTTCTCACTTGGTCGACTGGATGTCTTCCCGCACGGCGATCTGGGCATTCGCACAGCGATCCGAAATCTCTACGGCCTCTCGGACCTACCGGATCAGAAGACGTGTGTGCCCATCGTCAAACCCTGGCGACCGTACGCAACCGTTGCGAGTTGGTACCTGTGGCGGAGTACGGACGAGGACGACAGTTGGTAGGATGCACGTCACCGTGAACAAACAATCGGAATCCCTGATGACAAATCGAATCGTAATTGCGGGACTGATCTCTCTGACATGCGGACACTTCGCCGTTGCCGATGACTGGCCCCAATGGGGTGGACCAAATCGCGACCTCGTGTGGCGAGAGTCAGGGCTTGTCGACACGCTGCCCGAAGGGACGCTGCCTCGCGTGTGGTCGACACCCATCGGCGAGGGTTATGCCGGGCCGGCGGTCGCAGACGGACGGGTCTACGTCACGGATCGCATCCATGCGGAGGGGGCCGATGGAAGTGAGCGAGTCCTCTGTCTGGATGCAGAGACGGGCGAAGTTCTGTGGAAGCACGAGTACGAATGTCAGTACACCGTGAGCTATCCAGCCGGGCCACGAGCGACGCCCGTCATCGATGAGGGACGGGTCTATACGATCGGCGCGATGGGACACATGTTCTGTTTCGATGCCGCCACCGGTGGCATCATCTGGCAGAAGCACTTCCCGACGGACTTCGAGACCAAGCTGCCCATCTGGGGTATGGCGGCGTCACCGCTCGTCGAGGGCGATCAACTCATCACACTTGTCGGCGGGCCGGAGGCGTTGGTCGTCAGCTTCAACAAACGGACGGGAGAGGAGCAGTGGCGGGCGCTTGATGATGGCGACGTCGGTTATTGCCCGCCGGTCGTCTTCGATTTTGGCGGTACGCGACAACTCATCCAGTGGCATCCGTCAGCAGTCAGCTCGCTCGATCCGGCGACGGGCAAAGTCAACTGGCAAGTTCCCTTCGCCATCCAGGCAGGGCTGACGATTCCCATGCCCCGGCAACACGGCGACCGTCTGTTCCTCACAGCTTTCTACAACGGGCCGATGATGCTCAAAGTACAACCGAATGCGTCGGGTGCGGAGATTCTCTGGAAAGGGAAGAGTGAGAGTGAAATCAACACCGATGGGCTGCATGCGATCATGTGCACGCCGATCTTCGACGGGACCCACATCTACGGAGTCGGCAGTTACGGACAACTGCGATGTCTCGACGCCTCGACCGGCGAGCGACTGTGGGAGACGTTCGAAGCGACCGGCAAAGGCCGTTGGTGGAATGCGTTCCTCGTTCCTCACGAGCCGACCGGACCCCGCGAACCAGGGGCAGCGAAGCCACAAGCGGGACACCAGGTCTTCCTGCACAACGAGCAGGGCGACTTGATCATCGCAAGACTCTCACCCGCAGGATACGAGGAGCAGAGTCGTTCACTGCTGATCGAGCCAACCCGCCCCTTGCAGCGGCGACGGATCATTATCTGGTCTCACCCGGCATTTGCAGATAAGAGTGTGTTCGCCCGGAATGACAAGGAGATCGTACGCGTAAGTCTGGCGGCGGAGTGAGTCCATTCACTGTCACCCTGACGTCGTTTTTTTGGTGAGACCGAGACACGGGGTGTCCCAAGCCGACAGCTCTGCTGTCGATCATTCATGATTGGACGATTTTCTCCGAGATTGTCCGACAGCAGAGCCGTCGGCTTGCGAAGGAAATCAGAATGAACGCTTCTTACGACGCCATCGTGATTGGCCTGGGCGGGTTTGGGAGTTCGACCCTCTCCCATCTGGCGAAGCGAGGCCTCAACGTCTTGGGCATCGACCGCTTTGGCATCGCTCATGACCGGGGCAGCTCTCATGGCGAAACGCGGATCATTCGCAAGGCGTACTTCGAGCATCCAGACTATGTGCCACTCTTGATGCGAGCATATGAGCTGTGGGCGGAGTTGGAACAAGAGACAGGACAGTCTCTGTATGACGAGTGCGGGCTGTTCTTTGCCGGACCTTCTCAGGGAGAAGTCGTCGGCGGGACGTTGGAGTCGGCTCGGTTGTTTGGAGTACGAGTCGATGAGCTTTCCTTGACGGAGGCGAGAGAGCGGTTTTCGCTGTTTGAATTTGCAGACAGCGACACAGTGGTGTTCGAGCCGGAAGCAGGCTTTCTGCATGTTGAAGCGTGCGTCGCTGCACACGTTGATCTGGCGGTGAGATCAGGGGCTCGCGTTGTGACCGATGAGCCTGTGCGGTCATGGTCAGCCGAGGGGCAAGGTGTGCGCGTCGTGACGGATCAGCAGTCATACTCTGCTTCAAGATTGGTGATTGCGGCGGGTGCCTGGAGCAGCCAGATCCTTCGTGAACTATCACTCCCGCTAACAGTGATGAGGAAGCTGCTGTTCTGGCACGACGTCGATTCACCCGCCTGGAGCGAGACGACAGCGTTTTTCTTTGAGCGACCAGAGGGCTGCTTCTATGGATTCCCTTCTCTCGATGGCAGCACGGTCAAACTCGCGGAGCACTCGGGAGGGGAGGCGATCACCGATCCGCTCTCGCTGGACCGGGACTGTCACAAGGCCGATCGCGAACCGGTGAGCCACTTCGTGAGACAGACGATGAGAGGCATGTCGCCGCAGCCGAGTCGGCACGCCGCCTGTATGTATATCATGACGCCTGATGGTCACTTTGTGGTGGACAAGCATCCCCAGCATGCCCATATCGTGTTCGGAGCTGGGTTTTCGGGGCACGGGTTCAAGTTCACCTCAGTCATCGGTGAGGCAATGGCCGATCTTGTCACAGAAGGAGAGACGTCACGACCAATCGGCTTTCTGGGGCTCGACCGACCAGCGTTGCGATCTTGATCGCCCCTTCATTCTGCCTGACGGCTCGCCTAGAATGCAGGCGGGTGATCGCTGCCTCACAGACCCCTCTGTGGCTCAGCATTTTGCGGCCCGTTGTCCTTCGTCGGCGATTCGACTGCTTTTTTGACTCCACTGCATCAGCTCATGACGCCCGCAACCGAATCACCCCCACAACCGACACAGGCTCCCGCCCCCCGCTCTGTCGAGCCAACGGCTTCCCACCGTAGTCGTTCATGGATCTGGCGGGCACTCATCACGCTGTTCGTCGGCGGTGCTGCATTAGTGATGGGATTGACCACGTTCGAGTGGCTGGCCTCCTTCAAGACCGAACCCCCTCGGCAGGAGGACTCGTCGGTCTTCAAGACGTATAGCGTGACCGTCTTCGAGGTGCAGCCAGCTGATCTGCGGCGGGTGATCACGGCGTTCGGCACTGCGCGGGCGGATCGTGAAGTCATTGTCGCAGCAGAAGTTTCTGGACAGATTGTGGAAGCGAACCAACTCGAAGTCGGACAACCGATTTCGGCATCGATGATCACCGAAGGAGTCGACGGACGCTCGTCCCGGTCGGACGGCGATCTCCTCGTGCGGATCGACCCTAAGACTTATCAGGAGCGTGTGCTCCAGGCGAAGAAGCGACTCGCTCAAGACGACGTCGAGTTGAAGCAACTCAAGCAGGTCAATGAGAACAACCAACGAGTCCTGAAGACGGACCAAGCCAACCTCAAGACAGCCAAAATCGAGTTTGAGAATGCACAACGACTAAAGGCTCGAGGAGTCGGGACCGACACAGCCGTGCGGAGGGCCGAGTTGGAGATGCGTCGCTATGAGGACGCTGTCATTCGGCTGGAAAATGAGATCGGCCTGTTTGAAGTTCGGACACAACAGATCGTCAGTCGTCGCGATGCCCATCTGTCTGATCTCGAACTTGCCGAGATCGATCTGAATCGAACCGAAGTGCGTCCGCCGTTTTCGGGGGTCATTAGTGAAGTGTTTGTCGAGCAGGGACAGTTCGTGCAGCAGGGTGCCGCCCTCGTCCGTTTGACCGACCCCACACGTGTCGAGGTGCCCCTTTCGTTGCAATTGTCGGATTACCTGGAAGTGGGGTCGATGAGCGATGGAGAGGATCCTGTTCGCGTGGCACTTGCAGAGAACGAAACAGCTCAGCCGCGCTGGTTCAGCGATCCACTCGACGCCATCCGACAGGCACCTGAAGCGGACGAACGCACAAGAACTGTGAATATCTACACTGAAGTCAACAACGAGGAACAGGATGTGCCTTTGCTGCCGGGGACGTTTGTGCAGGCCCGGATCCTCGGAGCCGTGATGGAAAACGTGATCGTCGTGCCTCGTGATGCAGTCGTCGAAGGAACCGTGTTCGTCGCGATTCCTCAAAATGCATCGGATTCAACCGATGAGTTGTCGACGTCAGCCTCGATGGCGATCGTCGAGCGACGTTCGGTCAATTTCGGGCGAAACCTCCAGTCGCTCGTGGTGGTCGAGTCGGGACTAGAGCCGGGAGACCAAGTGGTGATGACGAATCTCGATGTGATTTACGACGGTGCCCAACTGAAGATTGACGCCAATTCGGGGGTCCGTCAGTTGTCCGACGAACTCGCCCGCCTGCGAACGCCGCAAGTCCGCATTGTCGAGTAGGAGCGTCAAAGTCGTCCCAAACCGAAGGCGCTGACGTCATACGATGTCAGTGTGACCGGTTACACAAAGGGGCTACGCATTCGGTCTTCTGCGGCCTATCATGTCACAGGATCGCCGCTCGATTGACCGCTGCGGCAGGATGCCCCTGATCGACGACATTTGACTCGACCGTGCAATGCAAGATTACTACAAGACTCTTGGCGTCTCGCGCGATGCGACGGCTGACGAGATTCGCAAGGCCTATAAGAAGATCGCCCGCGAAAATCACCCGGACGTCAAACCGGACGACAAGGCGGCGAGCGAACGCTTTAAGCAGGCTGCAGAGGCATACGACGTCCTCGGCGACGCCGACAAACGCAAGCAGTATGACCAATTCGGATCGGCCTACAAGCACGCGGGCGACGGGCGGTCACCCTTTGGCAGTGGACCGATCGACCTGAAAGATCTCTTCGGTGGAGGGGTCGATCTGGGTGACATCCTCGGCGGCGAATTCTCCGGCGGTTTTGGAGGACATCGACGTGGACAGACGACCGGGCAGCCCGGACAGGACATCGCGACATCGATCGTGATCCCTTTTCAGGTGGCGGCTCAAGGGGGCACGCATGAAATCACCTTGCATCATGCACAGGACACCGAGCGACTCAATGTGAAGATCCCTGCTGGAGTCCGATCGGGATCGGTCATTCGTCTGTCGAAAAAGGGCCATCCAGGCTTTGGCGGGGGACAGGCAGGAGACCTACTCATCACGGTCGAAGTCGCTCCTCATCCATTCTTCCGCCGCGATGGGAACGACGTCATCCTGGAAGTGCCGCTCAACATCACCGAGGCGACTCTCGGCACAAAAGTTGATGTCCCCACAATCCATGACTCGCAGGTGACGGTGACAATCCCTCCGGGCACAAATTCCGGAACCAAATTGCGATTACGCGGCAAGGGCTTTCCTGATCCCAAGACCAAGACTTCCGGCGATCAACTGATTGTCACCAAAGTCGTCGTCCCGAAGGATGTCAACGAACGGACGCGTGAGTTGCTCGCCGAGTTGACGGTCGAAGCTCCTCTTGCTCCACGGGAGGATTTGTGGTGAGCAGTCGGCCAACGAGAGGATGGGTGGTGCCCGGCAACACGATCGCATGGACGACGATTGTGCTCACTGCCTGCCTGATGTCAGCCATCGCTGCGGCTCAAGACGACCCGGACGCCACGCACGAGACTCAGGTGACTGCGACTGATGACGCTGCCCCCGAGGAACCGCACGTCGCTTCTGAGAGAGTTGGAGACGCAAAGCGCCAACAACATCTCGTTTCCATCCTGATGATGATGCTTGCGGGCATCGGCATTGTGGGTGTGGCAATGATCAGCACTGCGATGATCTGGGGAGCCCGCCTGCGACGCATCGCACGTCACACTGACCACCCGCCCACTCAGCAGGACGAGTTATGGTACATGCGCCGTCCGCCGCCAGAAGACGTGGACCCTGCGATTGGTCCTGATGACGCTGTGCCACCGTCACCGGAAGACACTCCGCCGACATCCGATCGTGAGACGGCGACGTGAGCAATGACCTCTCGTTCCCGAAGGCCAGGCATCTCAGGCACGCAGCCGACTTTGCCCGGGTGTACGCTCGCAAGTGGCGCGCCAGCGACCAGCATCTGCTCCTCTTCTCTGATGTAAGTTTGGAGGGGACGACTCGCATCGGGTTGAGCGTCTCGAAGAAGCACGGGAACGCTGTGCGGCGAGGACGCATCAAGCGACTGCTGCGAGAGGCGTACCGCCTCCGACAGCACGACATTGGTGAAGGACTCGATCTGATTTTGATCCCACGAGTCGCGTCGGGAGCTGGACTGCAGGAGTATCAGGAGTCACTCGTCCGTCTGACTCACAAGCTGCGAAAAAGGCTGTCAACACCGCAGGACGGCTCACCGACCTCGTCGTCAGTGCAGCAGAGGTGACGCATGCCCGGTCGTCTTCTCTGGCAACTTCCGTCACTGCTGTTGGTCAGTCTCGTGCGGCTGTATCAACGGCTCATTAGTCCACTGCTCGGTCCGACGTGTCGCTTCGAGCCATCGTGTAGCGAATACTTCATTCAGGCGGTCCACAAATACGGTGCGGTCAGCGGTGCGTGTCGCGGCTTGTGGCGTATCTGCAAATGTCACCCGTTTCACCCCGGTGGTTACGACCCCCCGTAGAGCAAGCTGCTAGCTTGCTCACGTCGAGAGTGAGCCATGCGATCGTGCGGAACAAGCTGACAGCTTGTTCTACGAGCGCGGGGGTGATCCACCCTGGGTCGGCGGTTCCAACTGCACGGGCGTCAGTCGTTGAACGACGATCAGATCTGAGCGAAGCTGTGGTTCATGGGTCCGTTTGCCAACGACCCCCATTGGCTTTCCCAAGTGAGCGTCGAGGTTCACGCCTCGTTCGGCCTGCAAGTACGCCAGGAGACGTCCCTCTGGCGAGACGAGAACATACATTGGTACTCCCGGTTGCGGTCGCGGCATGCGAGCGATGATGCCCGCTCCATCAAGTTGGGAGACGTCAACTTGTTGTGGGGCGGCATCTGGAGGCACAGCCCCCTGAGGGGAAACGAACCCATTCGGTCCGGTGACAAATGACTGTTCTTCTGTGCCAATCGGCTGACCCAGTTGAGCCGGCAGAGACTGAGGCTGTCCCAATTGGACTGGTCCGGTTTCGATCGGAATCGAAGGCGTCGTCGGATTCTGCAACGAGAGCAACTCTGCATCACGCATGTTGGTTTGAGTTGTCACCTGCACGAAAGCGTCGTACTCGGCTTTGATTTTCTGTCGGGCAGCGATTGTCTCCAGCCGTGCATCGATCATGCCTGCAACACCGGGTGACGCTGAGGCCTGCAGTTCGCGGTACGACTGATCCAGCGTGTCGAGCGACCAGGCTCCCGGGTTCTGTGAGAGCATGGTCTGCATCTTGTCATCGAGTTGATACAGAAGTGCACGGTCCCGATCCAGCTGCGCGGTCGGGGTCCCCGACTTCACTGCCACGTTGTTATCGACCGCACGGGTCAGCTCACGCTCCAGAATGGTCGGCTCGCGTTCAGCAGGGAATCCAGGCGGTGCGCTCGTCGTTGATGGGAAAGCGGGTTCAGCAACGGCCCCATCGAACGGCGTCAATAACTCTCGAGCGGGTGGAGACGTCGTTTTGAACTGGGCCACGTGACCAGCCTCAGACAGTGGCAACACGAAGTCACCCTTGATCCAGCGGTTCTCCAAACGGGGCGGTTCGATTTGGTAATACTTGGTTGGTCCCTGTGGGGTGGACTGTGTCTTCTCGCCGATGATCCTGACGGTGTCACCCGAGGCAAGCTTGCGTCCGGTGACTTTGTGTTCGTTGGTGAACTGACTGCCGACATACACGAAGACGCGCGGCGGGAGTCCATCTCCAGAATCGGGTGCCTGGACGACGCCTCGCCCATCACCGGATGTTTCGACATAGTTAGCGTTAATCCAACTGAAGCTACCCGGTGGTGGGGAAATGACGAACCAGCCACCCGGATCATGACGATGCACGGTGATCTGCTGACCAGATGAGAGCTTCATGGTCGGGTCGTAACTTTCACCCGGACCACAACGAACGACGACGCCGTCACTTTGCACGACCGCTTCGTACGGGAACTCGGTCGGGGCAGCAGAGAGAGATGCCTGGACGACCAGGCAGGTCGAGACGATCACCAGCGATGAGGCGCGCATGGGTGCGGACTCCTGCGAGACGGCCGCGCACGGAGGTCGTATCCGCTGACGGCTGAACAAGTTGTGCGTAGGGGAGAGTTTCGATGCCCACCGGCGATTGAGGTGCCACCGGCGTGTCTCGATGAGAATCGAGACCTGGACATCAGTGAGAGGCGGAAGGAATAGCCGATTCTGCCGATCGACTCAAGAGCGATTCATGGCAATTAGTCAATCTGACATCAAGCTCGTGTCGATGGTGTTCGCCCCCCTGACCGCTTGCGGCTTAGCACGACTCTCGACGCGCGATACTCTCAAGGAGAAAACCACGGATCACACGGATGACCTTGTGAGTCGATCCGTGAAATCCGTGTTATCCGTGGTTCGTTTCTCAGCACAAACAGGCATGTCTGTGCCACTTGTCACAAATGTCTGCTCCACCGATCACAATGGAGTTGAGTGTCAACTGGACCTACGGATTGACGTTGTTCACCGTCACTCCCGGCCAGTCGTCGGAGCGGAACGGGTAAGCGGGCAGCATCTTGGTATTGAACAGATTGCCCTGTGGGTTGTCGGCCCAGTTGTAGCGGACCGCGACCGGATTCGGCACGTACTTGCTTGAAACTTCGACCGTATTGCCATCGACGACTCGTGAGTCGGCCTTGACCCAGTTTTGGTCATCACCTGCAATTGTGAAACCGGTCAGTGGTTCGCGATACCAAGTCGCCAGATCGGAGCCATGGGTATTGAACTTGACGATCGCTTTGCCGTCTTTGAACTCGGCGGAGTCGAACGTCGCACCACTGCGGGTGATGGTGTCGCCGAATCCGTAGTTATCGACGAGTGCGAGGCGTGCCAGACGCCGCCCGACGTCCAGTTTGTTCTTCGGATGGATGTCGAGAGCCGCACCGATGTCAGTGATGCAGGCGACACCTGCATTGGGGAGCGCCTCGGCGGCCATCACTTGAGCCTCACGAAGTTCGGCCCAGTCGCTGCCGACGGCTTCGTCGGCGATCGCACGGAAGTTGGCGAGCTGCACCTGATAGAAGGGGAAGTCGCCCTGCTTCCAGTCGTCACGCCAACTCTGAATCATTGATGCCATCAAAGTGCGATACTGATACGCCCGGCTGGCGTTGGACTCACCCTGATACCAAATGGCTCCCCGAATGGCGACGGGCGTGAGTGGTGCGACCATTGCATTGAACAGCGTGCTGTCGTGATGGGGGCTGACGCGTGGGTCTTGCTCCATCTTCGGCTTGCGCGGCGGCTGTTTGCCCTCGGCTTTGGCAGCCTCGGCGGCCTTCTCCCACTCGGCCATTGCGGCATCGAATTTCGCCTGTGCTTCCTTGGCGTTGTACGCTGCATCTCGTTCGTCCCACGTTGTGAGGATCGGTTTGAGTTCCTCGACGGACGCGAGCATCTCCGGGCTGGTCCACGCCTCAGCACGCGTGCCACCCCATGCGGTTTGAATGAGTCCGACCGGCACACCAAGCACTTCCTGCAATGTGTGACCGAAGTGGTAGCCCACGGCGGTGAAGCCGGGCAGCGTCTCGGGAGTGCAGTGCGTCCACTTCGCTTCGACATCTTCTTGCGGTTCGGTCGCGGTCACCATGGGCACCTGGAACAGCCGAACGTCAGGTCGATTGCCAGCTGCTACTTCGAGGTCAGGATCGAGTCCCCGCTCGACCGACCATTGCATGTTCGACTGTCCACTGCAGACCCACACCTCGCCAACGAGCACATCCTCAAAGGTCACGTCGCCGTTTTTTCCAGAGACCGTCAACGTCGCGGGGTCACCGACGGTCAGAGCATCCAGTTTAACCGACCATTTGCCGTCGCTATCCGCGGTCGCTGTCTTTGTCTGATCCCGGAACGTGACCGTGACCTTCTCATCCGGAGCCGCCCAGCCCCACACGGGCACCGGCATCTCCCGTTGCATCACCATATGACTGCCAAACACGGATGGCAATTTCAGGTCTTGAGCAGAGGCAATCGAGACGAAAATCAAACAGAGAGTCGTCGACAGAAATCGCACAGGTATGAGTCGCATTGAGTGGTCTCCGGGTGGGGTGAGTCGAGGTAGGAACCACCCAAGATACGCCGACAGTCGACCCCAGACAACCGAGAGACAACGAGGCGTGAGGGACATCGACACAGGAGTCTTCACCCGCTCTCCTCAATCTGATACCGATCGGCCCACGGTTGGCCGGCGTGTTGCACTTTGCTGAAGATGTAGATCATCAGGCTGATGGACATGATCAGCCCGGCGATGCCCCACACGAGCAGCGACTGCGATTCGTACACTCGCTGGTTGAATGCGTACGCACCGAAGCTCAGCCCGAGAAACAAGATCAGCATCACCCACTCGGCCATCTTTTTCTCTCTATTCAGGGTCACGTGGGAAGTTGGTGGGCGTCCTGCGGGGGACCTCACAACGTTCCCAACTGAGCCATGTCAGTATGACCGGGAGAGCAGTGGCTTGTCGATGTCACTCACGAGCGACACGCTTGGGGAAGAAGCAGGGTCGCGGTCTTGGGGGGGGCTTGTTCGGCGTTCGGTCGGGGACAAGCCAGGCCAGCACGCGAGCGGTGGCGGGCACGAAGGGGAGAAACATCAGCACACTCGCCACATTGAAGATGACGTGTGCAGCAGCGATCAAAGGCTGAGACGCAATTCCCGGATCGGAGCCAACCATCCAAGCGGAAAACTGAGCCAGAGGACCGACAAAGCCAATGAAGACCAGCACAGCAATCGTGTTGAACAACAGTTGGAAGAGTCCAACACGAACTGCCTCACGAGAGCGACCGATACTCGCCACGAGCACGTTGGCGCATGTGCCAATCTCGGCACCGAGCATGATCGCCACGCCGGCTTCTGGTGTCAGCATCTGCCGACCTGCCAACACGATCACAATCCCCACCGTCGCAGAGGATGACTGAATAATGGCCGTCACAAGCGCGCCGGCGAAGACGCCCAGGAGCGGGTTGTCCATGCGCGCCAGGAGCTCTTCAATTGGCGGATAATCCCGCAGTGGTTCAGCGGCATGCTCGATCGTGAACAGGCCGAACAAAATCAGTCCCAGTCCCAATGTGACGGCTCCCCACCGCCGATGGTGCGTTGCACGTCCCAGCACCTTGAACAGCAGCCCGATCATCAGCACGAAGGCGGAGTACTTGATCAGGCCGGAGGCGATGATCACGCTCGAGAGTGTGGTGCCAATGTTGGCTCCCATCACAACGCCGATCGCTGCAACGAAAGAGAGAATGCCTGCGTGCACCAACGCGATGGTGATGATGGCCGTCGCTGATGAACTGTCCAGCACGGAGCACGCGATCATGCCGGTGCCAATCCCGGCGAAGCGATTACATGTGAACCGGGCCAGAATCTGCTGCATGCGATCTCCAGCGACCTCCTGCAGTGTATCTCCCATCACGTTCATGCCGTACAGGAACAAGGCGAGTCCGCCCGTCAATCCAGCGAAAACTGTAAACCAGTCGACATGCATGGCAACCCCCAAACGGCAGATCGGCAATTGAAACACAGAGTGCCATCTGAAGGTACCCGCCAAGTGCTAAGAAACGATGAACTCGCGATGTTGTTTCCGCGAGTGCGAACCTCAGCCACAATCGAACGAGTGAGTTTCCGGTGTCTGATGCGTCGGATGGCCAGCTATGGAGTGAGCGGCAAGATTGACGGCAGCTTCGACTAAGACCTCGGTGGCACTTCCAGCGGCGTCCGTTTGGGCAACGAATTCGGCGAACTTTGAGCCGGCCTCGGTCTCGCCACGCTCAGCGGCCTCACCCTTCTTCGCCGACTACGACCTCCAGTTCACCACGCAGCATTCCCAACACATCGGTCGCGGCGGCGTGGCGCTCAACTGGTGACCGTGTTCGGTCCGACCTGACGCAAAGACGCCAAGACGCGCAAAGGGAAAGTGAGGATTTCTGTCAAGTAGACTCGGCACCTTGTTGTGCAACACCGAATCAACACCTTTGCGCGTCTCTGCGACTTCGCGGCTTTGCGTCAGATCAATACCACAAGTCCGCGTCACCATCATTCAGGCAGATCGTTCACAACACGATGCAGACCCTCCTTGATGGTTGACAAGCCGAAGTTGATGACGAGGCCCAGTCGTTAAACCAGTGAGCCTGAGATACGTCAGGCATTGAGCTTGAAAGACCGGGTGGTCTTTGGCGGCTTGTTTGCATTCGACGATCACCAGATCGTCCACAAGAAGGTCCAGCTTCAGAGGACTCGCGAGCGTCTTGCCTTTGTAGGTCACAGGAACTTGGACCTGTCGTATGACTGTGTGCCCTCGCAGCGTCAACTCATGACAGAGAGCATCTTCGTACAAGTCTTCGAGCAGCCCTGGCCCAAGTATCCGATGCACTTCAATCGCTGCACCGATGATCGAATGGCTGAGTTCGTTCTCGGACATCGGACTCTCCGTGTATTTGACGCGAAGGCGCAGTGACGCGCTAAGGGTTTGAGAACAGATCAGGGATCGGCGATTACTGCATTTCGCCTGATCTTCTTAAGAGAAGGACGATACCATGAATAGACGATCGAGCCATTACTCTGTTCGAGAACAAAGAGTGTGAGTGATTTCCATTTTCCGACATAATCGAACTGAGTAGCAGTGGTCGGGTCGTCGGGATTCCGGAATTGGCATTCGCGTGTCGGCGGTCCCAGCACACGCTTCATGTCCTCGACCGACGTGACCTGCCGCATGGTTCGCCTCACTCGCCATATGTCAATCCATCTTGGCTTCGTGAAATATCTGCCACGCTGCGAACGCGGCAGTTGGCCGCCACAGGCGGGGCAGAAATAGCAAAGCCAGTATCCGCCATCAGAGCTCTTGATGTGGAACTCTTTGAACCGTTCGTCGAATTCGACATGTTCGGGGATCTGCTCAATCAGTGTCTTGAGAATTCCACACTTGCACTTTCGCCAGTAGAACTTCGACGGAATAGTCTCGTCTCCACGTCCGCCGCAGAACCAGCAGATGAGAGGCTCAATCTGGACGTCGTCTCCAATGACTAGTCTTACAGTACCCGTCACAGAGTCCACTTCGACTGGAATTTCGGGTCTCTCCAAGTAATTCTCAAGATGACGGCAGTAGGACATCGTTGATCGTCCAAATTCACATTGCCCTCCGTGGTCAAACCGGTGTCGGAGCCAGTCCCCCTGTGACGTTGTCCCGACAACTTTACTTGTCACTTTGCGCGTCTTTGCGACTTGGCGTCAAAAAACAAGTCAGAGAAGTGCCTCACTCCGCCGGGTCGCTCTGGGCTCCTGCCTTGATCGCGAACAGGGTCGACTTGTTTGAGATAAACAGCACACCGTTGGCGACGACGGGCGTCGAGTAGACCGAATTGTTCATGTTGATTTCGGCGATCGGTTCGTTGGACTCGGTTGAGTGTTCGAAGATGGCGACGTCGCCGTCTTCGTCGCCGATATAGACGTGTCCGTCAACGATGAGCGGGGAGCCCCAGGCTTGGGCGAAGAGGTCGTAGGTCCAGTGGGGTTTGCCCGTGCGGGCGTTGAGGCAGTGGAACAGGCCACTGAAGTCGGAGATGTAGAGGATGTCGTCCTTGATGGCGACCGTGCCGCACGAGCGGTGCATCTCCTCTTCCCAATCAATCTCGTCATTGTCGTTTGTGTCGCCGCCGCTGTAGTGCCAGATGGCAGCGGAGTCTGGGTTGTCGACAGTTTGTTCGCCGTCGTTGGTGTTGACCGCTTGCAGACGACGGGGGGGGAGCGGGTTGCCGTCCTTGTCGCGGGCGAGGGTCGGGCTGACGTCGGAGCCATCGGTCTTCTTGAGCGGATCGATGCACCACAGGTGGCCGAGACCTTCACCATGCTCCGGGTCTTGACCGACGGCGACGTAGACCATGCCGTCGTACACGACCGGGGTGGCGATGATGTTATTGCGTGTGCCGGCTCCACCCAGTTCCCACTTGGTTTCTTTGGGGTTACAGTCAAACTTCCAGATCAGTTTCGCGTTACCGGCCCCATCACCTTCGGGGGAGAAGCTGTAGACCCAACCGTCGCCGCCCGCGAAGATCACCTGCTCGGTGTCGCCGAACTTGGCGTAGGTGGGGGAGGACCATTGTCCGTGCAGAATGTTGATGCCGGGCGTCTTGTCGGTCCAGAGGACTTCGCCCGTGTTTTTGTCCAAGGCCATGAAGCTGGGGGCTCTCGGCGCGGGGATGTTGATGTGCGACTCGTCGACGCCGTTGGACGTGTTGACGAACACAACGTCTCCCGCACAGGTAACCGAGCAGCTGCACATGTTGTGTTGGGAAACGCCGTTTTCACCCATCATGTCGTAAACCCAGATGACGTCTGCCTCGTTAGAAGCTTCGACGTCCTCCGCCGTGTAGGGGCCGTCGTTCTCTTTGTCGCGGAAGCCCTGCGTGTCGAGGCAACGCACTTCGCCACGGCTGGTGACAAACCACAATCGCTCGCCATCGACGAAGGGAGCACAGCAGATGCCCTGATCGGGCCAGTCGTGCACACGACCGGTCGACAGTTTGGGAGACGAGTGCTGCCAAAGAAAGTCGCCCGTCTTCTCGTCGAACGCAACCAGCACGCCGAGATCGACTGTCTTCGGGTAACGCGGGAGGTAACCGTGATGGTTGTTCGTGCCGACATAAACTTGCCCGTTCGCAATGACGGCGTTGCCGTAGGTCTGTGAGCCGAGCGGAGCTGACCAGAGGATATTCTCGCCTGCCTCCACGTCCCACTCTGTCGGGATGTTCTCGCCGAAGGGAGTGTTGTTCTTGCCGTACCATCCGCCCCATTGCGGCCAGTCATGCTCGCCGACGTCGCGTTCGGCGATGTCCTCGAGCGCCGACGCGGTCGGGTCGTAGTCCGACTTCTCATCATCGGCCATCATGGGCACAAAACCAGCGGCCAGGAGTAACAGACAGGTCGTCATCAACAGGAGGTTTTTCATGGGTCGTCTCTCTGAAAATCGGCACTCTTTAAGCCGAGTCACCGAAGAATGTTGATTGGTGTATTGGTCTCGTTGATCGCTTGCGGCTTAGCACAACCAGAGGACGTTCGATCGATTCTGGGTTGTGCTAATCGGCAAGCCTGATTCGTCAGTCACCGGTGGATTCGTTCGCGGTGACGGTCAGGTTGTCGTAGAAGATTTCCGCGTCCTTGGCGTTGCCGAACAGTCCCGGGCTGCCTTGGTGCTCGCCGGGGGAGTCGGTGGCGGTGACGGTCCAGTCGGCTGGTTCCTCCTCGCCCTTCTTCCAGACCTTGCCTCGCAGGACCGCGCTGCCATCCTCGACGGCTGTCTGGAACTTCATCGTATACCACGTGTTGGGCTGCCACTCGAAGGGCACCGTGTTGGCCATTCGGAGTTGGGGCGTCCATGTGCGAATCTGCAACTGCTGCGACGCCCCCATCATGTCGAGCGTGTAGCGCTGACCGACGAGGCCGATGTCCGGTTGTTTGCTATCCTTCTCGGCCCCATAGACGTCTGCCTGAATCGTATAGTTGGCGAGATCCGGATGTCCCATCCAGCCCTGAGAGCGAGCTCCCTTGGGGATCGTTTTGATCTTGGTCATGACGCCATTGCCATCGATCTTGCGTTCACCGCGCGTGACGGACAGTCGAATCTCGTCGACCGTGTTGCCTTCGCCGAGGTCGCGTTGCCACGTTGACCACTCGGCACTGGCAAGGATCTTCTCCTCGATCAATCGGTCAAGGGCTGCTTGCAGCTTCTCTTTCGCTTCGTCGACCGTTTTCGGTTTTTGGCCGGAAGCATCCAATCCAAGAAACGCAAGGAGCGCATTCCAAGTTTGGCGTGGGGTTGAGTCGTCATAGGTGCTGGCGTCACGTCCCGAGTTGACGAACGTCGTCATCAGGAAGATGTACAATTGCGATGCCAGCGGGTCGTCGGCTTTCAGCGATTCGATGAGATCAAAGTCAAGTGGAACGTGTCGGTAGTTGGCGCCGACCCAAGTCACAGGAATCTCACCGTTGTTAAAGTCGAAGCTCCAGTTGAGGTCGGGCACCACGCGGGCACGGGCCGTGCCGCTTAGGTCGCCCACTTTGGCAGTGACAATCACCGCAGCATGTTCCGATTGATTCGCTGAGATGCTGTAGGCTCCGTCCTCACTGATGCTGCCCGGCCCGTCGACGCTGAACTCGACCTCATCGGCTTTGGCGAGCCGTACGTATTGTCCGGCGGCATCGTACAAGCGGACTTGGAACGGCTGACGATTGCCGGGTCGCAGCAGTGACTCACAAGGCACGACCTGGACGTGCGTCGGTGTCGCATCCGTTGTGCGGTCAGCTTCTTCGGCGATCTCAGGAATGGGATCACCCGACACTTCTGCATCTGCATTGCCGATGCAGTAGAGGCCGGAGGTGAGCGGGATATACACATGTCCGGCAGCTGCGATGGGTGAGCCGTGCGATTCGCCGTTGAGCCGCATCTTGTGCAGGACTTCAACACCGTCTTCGGTTGGCTTGAGTGTGTACCAGCGTTTGTCAGCAGTCGCTGCATAGATCTTGCCGTCGGCATAGAGTGGACTGCTGCGCTGTGCGGTGCCGAGGCGCTGCAGTGCGATTTCCTCGCCACTTTCCGGATTGAGGATGTGCATCTTGGCGCGGTCGTCGATGACGTACAGCCGATCGTCGATCATCAGCGGCGCACTGCGTCCGAGGAACACCTCTTTCGTGCGCCAGATTTCGCCCGACTTGGTGATGTCACCCTCAAGGGTGCCGTCCACACAAAAGACTGCGCCCATCTTGGTGTCATCCAGGTTCTCTTCGCCATGACCGCAGTAGACGCGGTTGTCAACAACGAGTGGTGTGGTGTTGAGACCGCGGCCAGAGACATTGTAGGTCCACAACAGCTTGCCCGTGCGAGGCTGGAAGGCGTGGACAGCACCGTCACCCCCCCCAGAGACCAGGGCGGCCTCGCCATTGAAAGTGGTGAGCACCGGTCCGCTGTAGGTCGTATCATCGGGGAGCGCCCGAGTGCCGGTGAACCAGACCGGTTGTCCGTTCCGTTTGTCGAAGGCGATGAAGCGATGATTCGGCTTCGCCATCTCCCCCCAGCCGATGATGATGGCCGAAACGATCACGTTGTTCTCATGAATGATCGGGAAGTTGGTGCGACCGCCGTACGTGCTGAGCAGGCCGTACTCCTCGTGCATCGAGTGGCTCCATTTGGTCTCGCCCGTCTCGCCATTGATGCACTGGAACAGTCCGCAGACTCCGAGAGCGAACACGTCACCCGTTGTGGGGTCAGCTGAGACATTCGACCAGCCGACGCGCTCTGCCGGCACGTCGGAGAGGTAGACGTTAAACTTGTTCTCCCACAGCGTCTCGCCCGTGTGAGCATCGAGACAGACGACCTTCTCGCCATCTTGCGAAGTGCCCGCAGCGTCGCGGCAGAGCATGTACAGCTTGCCGTTCATTACCACGGGTGTTGATCGGGTGCCCAAGTCTTCCCGCTTCCAGACGACGTTACTGCCCTCACCCCCTTTGGGGTTCCACTCAGCAGGCAGATTCTTGAGCGTCGAATGCCCATTCATCTGCGGACCACGCCAATAGGTCCAGTCGAAGTCGTCCGCTGTCACCAGACTGGTTGACAGCGTCCATGACATCACGATCGTCGAGAGGATCAGAGAGCGGGTCATCGTGTGTGCTCGTGGTTGAAAGGAGGCGGCGGCGGACTTCTCGTCGACACAGCTCGGAATGGAGGGAGGGACAGCTGGGTAAGGGTCGCACCAAGCTGCCTGTCAGTCCCTACAATATACGAGTAACCAAGGCCGGACAAGGATCGCATTCCATGTCTCGGCGAACGGGAGATGTTCATCCCCCGATGGGTCCAACGGCTCTCCTGCGGTCATCGTCTCAGCATGGTTCGATTTCAAGGTAAGCATCTGTCTTGCAAGTGAGGGAAGCACATGGTGGCCCCGCCCTCAACAGGGGATTCGCATCCCCCGCTCGCCTGTGGCGCAGCGAAACAGCCCGCATCGAGGAGCCGACGCGGGCTGTCATCGGTCATGAATCACGCCATCTGGATCACGGCAGAGACGATCCGCCCTCAGGCTGGCCGAGATCGTCAGCTGCATCGGGCTCAGCAGTCGCACCGGAGGGTGCCGTCGTCTCTGCACACCCCATCATGGCCATTGGCAGAGCAAGAACAGCGATCATCGTGATGATCGAGAACAGTTGTTTGCAAGATCGCATCGCGCGGAAACTCCTCAGGAAAAGTTTTTTTGAGAATCGGCTGTAAGGTTTCAGCCGCCCGATCGTATTTTGTGCAAGGACGGACGGTGTTGCAACCGTCAGGCTGGGGCAGACAGGACGTCACGTTCAGCGACACGGAGGTCGCCCCCGGCATCTTGACTGGCAGAAGCCCCTCAAGGACGAAGGGCTTCTCCAGTTTTTACTCCATCATTCGGTCAGGAGAAACCCATGGTCCGCAGTGCCCGCTTTGCCTTCGATGACCCTCGTGGCCCCGATCACCGAGCGATCAACGATTCGTTTGATGAACGCGACGATCCGTTGTTCGAAGCACCGCTGTCTGCAAGTGACGACCTGTCGAGTGCGACTGGCCGAGGTGAGACGACACCTCCCTCGGACACACGCCATGACCGCGCAAGACGACCTGACCGGGCTGCGTGACATCAATGTCAAACGATTGATCACTCCGGGTGGCACGCCCAGACCAACGGGATGGGCGTGGCGAGCGCGGATTCGATGACCGAGTACTCCAGAACACTCCGCCACTCGCTTCCTGCCGTCAGGGCGTGGCACCCATCACCAGATGTTCCCAAAAAAAAGACCGACTATGCCAACACCAGAAATCCGTAAACAGATCTCAATCTTCGTGCCGATCTCCGACTGGAAGGTCATTCGACAGGAGGCGGCTCAGCGTCGAATCCCGATGACCGAACTCTGCCGACAGTGGATGCACCCGTCGCTCACTCGATTACGCAAGCAGACGCAGCGGCGCGCCGCCTGACGTGCGGCCCACCGACTGCTATGGGCAGACGGGATGCTTGAGGCGTCACCCCTCGTTGATCGCTGAGAGCAATTCGTCCAGTGTCGTCACTGGCGGACCACACGTCATCTCACGACAGACATACGCGGTTGTCTGTCCATCACGAGCTGTGCGTCCTTCGAGATGGGGGCGGATGACCTCGGGGAGTGCATCCTCAGAGACATCGGTGTGACGTCGCAGCACAATCTTGTTTGGCAGAAACTTTTGGTGGATCGCAGCGAGCCACTCATCGCCCGTCGCTTTGTCGTCGCCATCAATCAGCACAATCTCCAGCGACGGGCCGAACATCGCATCCACTGCGAGCAATCCCTGCCCGGACGCTCGTGGATGTTCCTTCAACAGACCTGAGAACGACTCCAACGTCTGTTGTCCACGCTCAGCGAGGCCGACATCACCGGTGAGGCGACTCAACTGGATGAGTGCTGTTGCTGCTTGCGCGTTGCCAGAAGGTGTCGCGTTGTCCTGAGAGTCCTTGGTACGAGTGATGAGTTCCTCGTGATCGTGCGACGTGAAGTAGAACCCGCCGCCCTCATCATCGGCGAAGCGTTCAATCATCTGAGACGCGAGCTCCTGCGCAGAGACGAGATGCCTCGGATCGAAAGTCGCCTGATACAGATCACATAACCCGCTGACGAAGGCCGCGTAATCATCGAGGTAGGCATTGAATCGAGCCCGCCCATCCTTGAACGAATGCAATAAATGCGATCCCTCGTTTCGCATGTTCTCCAGCACGAAATCAGCTGCGCGGATGGCCGCCTCAGCGTACTTCTGCTCACCCAGCACTTGCGACGCTTGTGCCATCGCAGAGATCATCCAGCCGTTCCACGACACGAGCACCTTGTCATCCCGTCCCGGCTTCACGCGTTTTTCGCGTGCATCGAAAAGCGTCCGTCGACAACGGCCCAACACTTCCGCCAACTCATCCGGCTCAATCTCGAGCACACGTGCCGCTTCGTCGTGTGGCTTGGGACGGTTAAGGATCGTCTTGCCCTCCCAGTTGCCGTCCGGGGTGACGTCATAGGCATATTTGAACAGCCCCGCGTCCGCATCGGGCAGCAGTTCGTCGATCTCTGCCTCACTCCAGACGAAGAATTTGCCTTCCTCGCCTTCGCTGTCGGCATCCTGTGTCGAGTAAAACCCTCCTTCCGGCTGTTCCATTTCTCGCAGGACGTAATCGAGCGTCCCTCTTACGACAGCGAACGGCCAAGGCTCCGTCGATTCATCGTTCTGTAGCACCTGACCCAACTCCAGATACGCCGGAACAAGGAGAGCATTGTCGTACAGCATTTTCTCGAAGTGCGGCGCCAGCCAGCGCGCATCGGTCGAATAACGATGGAACCCACCGCCGAGGTGATCGTAGATGCCCCCGCGAGCCATCTTGCCCAGCGTGAGTTTCACGACATCGAGTGCGTCCTGTTCGCCGAACCGTTTCCAACACCGCAGCAGCACCCGCACGTCCATCGGATGCGGAAACTTCGGTGCCCCGCCAAACCCGCCATGCGTCCGATCGGCCGACTGCAGAATGCCTCGCATCGCATTCCGCATCACATCCTCATCCAACGTCGACCGCTCAAACTCCGGAGCCGCTATCTTGTTGACCGCATCGACGAGCGACTTGGCACTCGTCGTCACTTCATCCCGGCTGTTGGTCCAGATCTCGTGGATTTTGTTGAGAATGTCCTGAAACCCCGGCATGCCCATGCGCGAAGTCGGCGGCCAATACGTCCCCCCGTAGAACGGTCGCTTATCCGGCGTGAGAAACACGGACATCGGCCACCCGCCCCGCTGTGTCATCAACTGCACAGCCGACATGTAAATCTGATCAACATCAGGCCGCTCCTCGCGGTCAACCTTGATGTTAATGAAGTGTTCGTTCATCAGGGCCGCGATCTCGTCACTCTCGAAACTCTCGTGCTCCATCACATGACACCAGTGACACGCACTGTACCCCACCGACAGAAACACCGGCTTGTCCTGCTCTGCCGCGAGTGCGAAGGCCTCGTCCCCCCACGGATACCAGTCCACCGGATTGTAGGCATGCTGGAGGAGGTATGGACTCGTCTCATTGATGAGCCGATTCGCAGGATGATTAGTCATGAATATCAATACAGCCGTTAAGTCAAAGGAGAGCGCCCGTCTCGGAATTCGATTTGAAATCTCAAATTTCAGATCTCAAATGACAAATGCATCAACCGCCGACTGAGCGCGTCAGCGAAGGCATCATAGCACGTGCCGGATGAACTGAATCGCCGGCCAGAAAACGATGCGGAGACCATCGATCACCCAGTCGGGGGTAACCGAATGAACGATATAGGTTTTTGTGACCCGTTCATCCACATAAATCGCGACCGCAGCGAGGATATACAGCGGAATCAGACTCAACAATAGCGGCACGAACAGACTGGGCCGGGGCTCATACTCGCGTTCAGCCATTGGTCACGTATCTCAGATTTGAAATTTCAGATCTCCGATTGCAGATTCGCCAGCCGCTGCCGCGCAATATCCGCCCACGGTCCGCGTGAGTCGTGCTCGAGATACGTCTCCCAGTGACCAACCGCCTCCTCCGCACGACCAAGTTCAAGAAGCGTCTCCGCTCGGTGATAGTGGGCGTCGGCATAATCTGCATGCACATCAAGGGCGATGTCGAACGCATCGAGCGCCGACTCCAACTGCCCCAACTCCTGATGAACGCAGCCGACCTGTGTCCACGCTTCGAGGTACTCCTGATCTAACTCGGCAGCAACGTAGTACCGTTCCAGTGCGGCCCGTGTGTGCTTCTGCCGGTACAGGCACTCGGCCAGATGAAAGTGAACCTCGGGATTGGACGGCTCAGTCATGAGGCTCAGGCGGAACGACTCGATCGCTGCGTCGACCTCACTGTCGACGTACTGTCTGCACCCCTCAACGAACCAGTCACGAGCCGACCAGTGCTCCGACTGCGGCTTCTGCTGAAAGGGAAGCGACGCATGCCCCTCGTCTTCCGATGACTCCTGAGTCACGTCCTCAGCGGGCTCACCATCAAAGTCGAACAATCGTTGTCCACTACTCGGTGTGACGAACCCATGTTCATCTCGCACGACGACATGTCGATCCCTCTCCAGTAACTCCAACTGTTCCAGCGGTCGATCGCCACCTCCCCAACGCTCGGGCAGATTCCGCAGACTCCGCTCGATCTCCGCACGCGGCACGCCCGCCTCCAGCAACTGTGACAGTGTGCGGGCCCCATTCACCTCGCGGAAATCAAAGTGCGGCAGCCGATAGATCTTCTGCACCGGCCGAATCAGTCCGGCCCGTTCCCACCCGCGGATCACATGCACGGGCACATCCAGCAAACGGCTGAGCATGGCCGGCGTGTACAACCGACGCACTTCGTCACGCCGTTCGGACAAGCCCACGAGATGCAGAAAGTCCGCCTCGTTGACGACCCGAATGGTCGCCCCCTCCGCGTTCCACTCCGTCACCTGCTGCAACTTGACCGACGGCTGCCCATCCTCCTCCAGCGGCCACCCCTCCTCACCAACGACAAGCATGGTCGTCTGCCGACTCACATGCTCGGTCGCCTCGCCCCCGTGCTGAGCGACCAACTCCCCCGCCTGTGCATGCGTCATCGCCCCCAACGTCCCCGTGAACGACACCCGCTCCCCCTGCAACGGTGGCGAACTGGCCAATAAGGGCGTAGTCAGTGTCGGCTCAGGGGAATCAGCAGGTTCAGACATCACAGGCTCAACGAGAGAGAACGCTCCTCCAGCATACCGCACGCCCTGCAACGACTGTAGTGAGCCGCAAAGAGGGGAACGGCACTCCGAGAGGGGCAATCGTTTTGCGGAGAGACGACCACTTTTTTGTAGGACGGATTTCCGAATCCGTCCGCTCCTAAAACGATCGTCGCCTCTCCGGATCGAGCTTGGCTCTGGACGGACTTGGAAGTCCGTCCTACGGAGTCGGTTCGACAGGTGTCGTCTCCGGGATCAGCGTCGCCACGGGGATGGACCAGTTGGGAACCAAATCTGTCGACAGGCTGTCCCCCGCGCGTACCGTCCGCATTTCGTCCGGAGTGTGATACACCTGCGCCAGCCGTTCCTCAGGCGTGATGAGCCACACTTCTTGCACCCCATACTCGAAATACTCATGCAGTTTACGGAGCACATTCGTGTAGCGGTTGTTCGGACTGATGACCTCAATCGCGAGATCGGGGATCATCTCCCAGTCGCCAACGGTCGTCGGCATCTTTCCAACAGGCCACTTTGCCGCCGACACGAACGCCACGTCCGGTCGCCGCCGCAAATCACGCTTCTTGTCAAGTACGAAAACCATCTCCATCACGACGGAGCCAAGTTGCTCGGCCTCCACATGAGGACTCATCGCGACGGTCAACTTATTGGCAATCCACACAGATGCAGCACTCACGGGCTTCTCCACACGCAGACCGTCAACAACTTCGTACAACTGGTCACTCTCGGCTGCTTCCACTGAGGCAGCGGGTGGCGAAGCGGTCAGCACACTGGACATCACAGACTCCTCACGCAGGACGGATCACAGACCTCTACGATACCGTGATTCGACTCAGCCAACAATCACGTTCGGGAATGCAGCGTCGCCCGGTCAACGAGCCTCACTGATCGAACATCCCAAATTCGACCGTACGCCATTGCTTCCAGGCGTAGAGGGTGCCCATCGCTATAACACACATGAGCGCGGACGTCGTTCCCAACACCAGTCCGACGGTCACCACTCCCTGCTTCAAGCTTGCCATGATGTAGCCCATCGTCACAACTGAGCCAGCGATGTAGTACAGGACAGCTCCGGCCCAAATGGTTGTGGTCGAACGCTGTGTCAGAGCCCACATCACGAAGGCGTAGAGTGAAGTGTTGAGCAGCAGCCAACCGCACAGCATCGCTGGGTTCAATGTCTCGTCCGCTTCCTCGGGAAATCGAAACATTATCAGGACCAGTCCATAGAACAGTGAGCTAACCACAATTGGGGCAAAGTCAATCAGCACCGACAGGAACATCTCGAGCCGGAGCCTGCTCCGCGTGGTTGGCCAGAGAGATTCAGTGGTCATCGATGTCATGCGTTGCCTCCAGACACCACCCACACTTTGTGCTGCAACCATCATAAACATGACCACCCATAACCACGACATCGATCCAACGGGACTGCGTCGTCGGTCGGAAAGATCAGTCAGCGACAAAACTACTTCGGACATGAACCAACTGAGAACCGGGAGGCAAATCGCGAACATGAGCACTGTCCGAAAAGTTCTCGTTGTGCCTGCACGCCTGAGTCTTACACTGTCCCACATTCTCGATCGATGAACAGACAGCGTCTTCTCCAGGTACGTGTCACTGGCCCCATAACCCCACTGTGGGAGTGGTTGACCATCTACAGCTTTCGTGAGTCGAACCATTCGCTGCTGATGGTCTTTCCAAGTGAAAGCCGTCGTCGCATTGGAGGCCGCGAAGCGTTCGGCTTCCGCGGGAAGCACCGCGACCCACTGCACAATGGCAACCATACTGATCGCAATCAGAAGCAGAGCAGGAAGCGGGCCAGGGCTTCCGTTCAGGAACATCTCCAACTGCTGCGAAAACAACAGAGGTATGAAAGCACCCCCTCCGATCACAGCTCCGCCAACACCGCCGATCCATTTCTGAATGGACGTGTGCGGTCGTAAGGGCCGACGTCCCTGCGAAGCCATCATGAATCCGAACCAAACGAAGACTGCCGCCACTGTGACCAGCAAACTCAGGCAGTGCAGCGGCGAATAACCCTGCACAAACCCGAGTGCAGATCCCATCGCCGTCATCCCCAGGGTGATGATCACAGCCACAACCTGATGCGGCCGATCGAAGCCTGGAGTCAAGCGGCTCGCGTACTGCGTGAACTGACTCGTTGCATGAAATCCCAGTAAGAGAAACAACAGCCCGATCCCTTGATAAAAGAAGGCATGCCCGACTGCCAGTGGGCTGCCATCGTTCATAAGGATCACCATTACCAACAGCAGCAGGCTCAATCCACCGAACAACTGCACAAAGGGCCGGGTCCAGTATGTCATGGCGACGGCAGCAAGGCGGTTACGCATCGTGCAGCTCCAGGAAGATTTCTTCGAGGTTGAGGTCTTCGACCGTCACGTCCGCTTGCCACTCTTGGCGGAGGCTGTCGAGGAGCGGGTCGCTGATGGTGGGGATGGCGACGAGGGCCGTGCGACCGTTGATCTCGGTGCGGAGTGCGCCGGGGACGGTGAACGTCGGCGGGAGATCTTTCTTCGCGGTGATGCGGAGGCGTTTGACTTGTTCCTTCAGTTCATCAAGGCCGCCGAAGAAGCTGATGACGCCGTCCTGCAAGAAGGCGACGTGCGTCGCGATGCGTTCGATGTCGGACGTGATATGCGTCGAGAACAGCACCGTGTGTTGTTCGTCGTCAGTGATCTCGACCAGTGACCGCAGGAACTCACGGCGAGCCTTCGGGTCGAGACTGGCGACCGGCTCGTCCAATACGAGCAAGTCTGGACGATGTCCGAGAGCCAGCACGAGTGACAGCTTCTGCAACTGGCCGACCGACAAAGTGCCGGCTCGTTTGTCGGTCTCGACGTCCCAGCGTGTCATCAATTCCTTCGCCCAAGCGTCGTCCCAATTGGGGTAGAACGCGGCTGTGTAGTCGACGATCTGTGCCGACTTCATCCATGGGTAGAGCTTCGCTTCCTGCGGACCGTAGCCAAGTCGCTCCTTCGCCTCCGCGGTGAAGTCCCACGGGTCTTCGCCCAGCGTGAGTACATCGCCCGCATCGCACGATAAGAGGCCAAGCAGACACTTGATGAGCGTCGATTTCCCCGAGCCGTTCGTCCCCAACAGACCCACGACCGCCCCGCGCGGCACGCACAGGTCGACGCCGTTCAGCACTTTGGTCTTGCCGAACCGTTTATGCACGTTCTTCGCATCGATGACGCATTCGTTCATGACGGCCACTCTTTCAAAACGGATTTGACGACTGCCTGAATCTGATCGTCCGTGAGCCCCAACTGCTTCGCGCGGGTGACCATCACCTCGACATGCTCGCGCAGTTCGATCTTGCGGTCCGCCGCACTCTCCTGCGGGACGTTGTTGGTCACCCGCATGCCGAGCCCCCGGTCCCGCTCGACGATGCCCTCCGCCTCCAGCCGCGCGTACGCCTTGGAGACGGTCATCATGTTGATGTCCAACTCACCCGCCATCTGCCGCACACTCGGGAGATAGTCCCCCGCCGTCAGCTTTCCACTGGCCACGAGCATCCGCACCTGCTCCATGATCTGCCGATAGATGGGCATCCCGGAGGAGGGGTGGATCTCGAAGTTGAGCGGTGAACTTGTCATGAAGCCTGTCGCATATGTGTATCACTACAGTAATGCACTTAAGACTGCCCGTCAAGCATGGGTTATTGTGTGACTTCACTGGAACGAAACCCTGTCGGACGAGCGTGGGTGTAAAGACAGAGAAGGGAAACGCGGATCAGGCAGATTGCGGCAGATCTGCGCGGATTCATTCCTTGGGATTCAGCGATCAGCGACAATCTGCCCAGATCCGATTCATCCGCGTTTCCTTTCAATCTCATTCCCCGCCCATCCACCAAGCACCGCTGGCAGCGCTCCGGGGCACGGGCTATAACGAGTCCATTGACACCTCTTCCTTCGACCCCAAAGGCCCGAGTCCCGTGACGATGAAGACCGAACCGAGCCAGCCCATCTCTGACACCGACCCCGCTGTCTTCGACGCCATTCAGCACGAACGCACGCGGCAGGTCGAGGGGCTGGAACTCATTGCCTCCGAGAATTACACGTCCGCTGCTATTCAGCAGGCGGCGGGGACCGTCTTCACCAACAAGTATGCCGAGGGGTATCCAGGTCGACGCTATTACGGCGGCTGCGAGTATGCGGACGTCGTCGAGAACCTGGCTCGTAACCGGGCGTGTGAGTTGTTCGGTGCGGAGCATGCCAACGTGCAACCGCACGCGGGCTCGCAGGCGAACATGGCGGCCTACATGTCTATCCTCGACGTCGGCGATACGATCCTCGCGATGGACCTCGCCCACGGCGGACACCTGACGCACGGCATGCACCTCAACTTCTCCGGACAGTTGTACAACGTGCATCACTACGGCGTGCGTCAGGACGATCACCGCATCGACTTCGATCAGGTCGCGTCACTTGCGAAAGAGCACAAACCCAAGCTCATCGTCGCGGGCGCCTCCGCCTATCCGCGTGAGATCGATCACCCCAAGTTCGCAGAGATCGCAGCAGGCGTCGGGGCCAAGCTCATGGTCGACATGGCTCACTACGCAGGTCTCGTCGCCGGTGGTATGCACAATAACCCCGTCGAGGTCGCCGACATCGTGACGACGACCACGCACAAGACGCTCCGTGGTCCACGTAGCGGCATCGTGCTCTGCAAGGAAGAGTACGCCAAGGCCGTCGACAAAACGGTCTTCCCCGGCCTGCAGGGCGGACCACTCGTGCACATCATTGCGGGCAAAGCCATCTGCTTCCACGAAGCCCTGCAACCCTCCTTCAAGGACTACGCCAAACAGGTCGTCGCCAACGCGCAGACTCTCGCAGAGACGCTCATGTCAGGTGGCCTCACCCTCTCCAGCGGCGGCACGGACAACCATTTGATGTTGTGCGACGTCACCACAATGGACGGCGTCACCGGCAAGATCGCCGAAAAGGCCCTCGACTGCGCGGGCATCACCGTCAACAAAAACATGATCCCCTACGACCCCAGAAAGCCCCTCGACCCCAGCGGCATCCGCATCGGCACCCCCGCCCTCACCACCCGAGGCATGAATGAGACAGAGATGAAACGCGTCGGCGAGTGGATTCTCACCGTCCTTAAAAGCCCCGAGGACGATGCGACAATCGAGAGCGTGCGGTCAGAGATCACCGAATTCGCGAAATCATATCCCGTTCCGGGAATAGGGTGAGTGATTTTGACCGTTTCCACGATTAAAATGCGGAGACACAATCTCATTCGTTGAGCGAAACAACCATGGACACCCCTTCAAGACCTCGCAGTGTTCGGCCATTATTGCTCAAGCTTTTGATGGGGTTTGTTGCGCTCACGATTGGCGTGGCAGGAGTCTTCATGTATCAAAGAATGCAGATTGACCAGCACAACGCAGCGATCACATCTCTTACAGACAGTGGGGCGCGACTCACGCTGACTGATTCCAGCGGGCACACTGGTCACGCTGGGACTGTCATCACGGATTCAGATTCGCCCGCCCCAACACTGCTCGCGACTTTGATGAGAAATCCAACCGTCAGCGTACCGCCTGTCGACTTATCGGGCACTGACATCTCTGCGGTTGCAGTCCGCAAGATGATCCCATTTCTTCGGGACCTTATCCCCAAAGAGGGTGAGAACGAGGTGGGCAAGAGCTACATTGCCGTAATCGTTTCCGGCAACCCACATATTGATGCTGATCTGACAAACGAGATGCGAGAAGCATTGCCCAACTGCCAATTGGTTCAATGAACGCGGAAACAGAGTTATGTCCCCGAGGCGGATCCTATTCCTCTCGCATACATCTGTCGACCACCCCATAATAGTTACGATTCTGGGCCTTCCTGTTCAATCACGCGAACAATCTCGCGTGCCACCCAGTCGCGATCGCGGTCTTTGCCAGTGTATTCTTCCAACAGTCCCAGACGTTCTAAACGCCGCAGATCGTTGCCTGCTGTTGGCTTTGTGATTCCGGCTCGCTCCACCAACTCGGCAGCGTTGAGGGCGGGCATGGCAAATAAGTCGTCGACGACCTGAAACAGTCGGCTGGGCGCGTCGTCTTGCTTGAGAATCTCATGGTATGACTCTCTCAGAGACACGAGCCTTTCGCTGCGCCAGATCGCATCGAGTGCCTGAGTTCGGATCGCATTCAAGATGAACTCAATCCAGTCTCCCCAATAGGTTCCGCCATGTCGGCTGATGTTGAGCAGCAGGTCGACGTACTCCTGTTGATAGCGGTAGATGTAGGCACTCATATAGACCACGGGATGCTCCAGCAGTCCTTCTTTGACCAGGGAACGTGAAATCAAAACGCGGCCGATTCGCCCGTTGCCATCACTGAAGGGGTGGATCGCCTCGAACTGATAGTGCGTCAGCGCAATCACGAAGAGTGGTGGAATCTGATCATGGGAGGTGTTGACGAACTTTTCGAGATCGCTGAGCGCATTCACGAGGCCGTCTCCTGCAGGCATGGGGACGAAGCGAGCTGCTTTGACCCCTTTTGTGCGATCACCGATGTAGACCCCCTGCTCGCGAAATTCGCCAGGACGCTTCTCGTCACCACGGACGCCCGTGAGCAACCGTTTGTGCATTTCCTTGATGACCCTGACAGACCAGGGGAGATCGGAATAGACGCCATGCTCAAGTGCTTTCACATAATTCCAGCTTTCCATCCCGCTCTCGCGGACTCCAAGTTGCCGACCGGCTCCGGCCAAAACCAGTTCTTCGGCTGTCGTCTCAATATCTTCAATCTGAGAGGAAAGCTTGGCCTCGCGCATCCACAACGTCCGCAACAGCCCAGCCGCATTGCCAACACGTTTATGCAGCCCATTGAGTTTTCCCAACACGGATGTCGTCTCCGTGTACAATGAGAAGTGTCTCAATCGCAGGGAATCCCACTCAACGCTTGGCGGTAGTGGATCGGGGACAAAGGCAATTGTTTTTGTTGTGACGGGTTCTTCGAGAGGTCCATCCGGATACTCCTGTATCGCGACTGGCACGAGTTTCCCTGGAGCGTCTTGAGTGAAATCAGATTTCTTCATTTGTCAAACACCACTTGCAACCAGCCCGCTAGTAAAGCAAGTGGCAATATTGTTTACCAGCTGCCAAGGCTTGTAAACCCGATTTTACCAGTCATTCTTCGTAAAGACTGATCACTTCGGCAGGATTGCAAACACGCGAGTGGGGCAGCCAGTGCCGTTTTCGATTTTCATGGGGGCGACGATCAGGGTGAAGCCGCGTGGGGGGAGTTGGTCGAGGTGGGCGACGTTTTCCAGGCCGTAGCGACTTGCGGCGTTCGTGATGTGGTGGACCTCGAATTTTTTCGAGATGCCGCGGTCGATGCTGAGGGTGTCGACGCCCAGGCCGCGAGCTTTGCGATCGTGGATGAGGAAGCGGGCTGACTCTTCGGTGTAGGAGGGGAAGTGCAGGTTGCCTCGTGTGTCGCGGCCCTGAAATCGCTCCGGTGTTGACCAGAAGCGGCCCCAGCCCGTGTTGAGCAGGACGATGGCTCCGTCGGGGATGCGGCCGTGCTGTCGTTCCCAGTCCTGAATGTCTTTGAGAGTCAGCCCGTAATCGGGTTCCGCTTCGGCTTGGGGTGTGATGTTTATGACCACCCCGGGACCGATGAGGTCTTGTGGTTTGATCTGAGCGACCGAGGGTTGATTCGGCTCGAAGTGGTTGGGGGCATCAATGTGTGTGCCGATGTGCTCGGGCAGGCGCATGGATTTGGAGAGCACGCCGTCCTTTTCCAGGGTGGCAATCGTTTCGAGTGTAAACGGCTCGTAATCGTCCCCCGGCCAGAAGTTGGTCTGTCCGTTCAGGGGATAGCTGAGGTCCAGAATCCGTGTTCGCCCCTTGGTGACGTCATCCAATGTGAGGGATCCGGAAGCGAGCGGGGGTTGCTGTTCCTGTGCAGTCAACTGGGATGTAAACATCACCAGAAGGCACAGCGTGGGGATCGTCAAGCGGTTCATCTCAGGTTCCTGATGCAGAGGCAAATTCTATGAACGTCTCAGCGGAGTGTAGCCGTGTGTGGTCTTTACATCACGAATCTCTATGGACTGGGCATCTGGCGATGTGCTTCAGAGTCATTGATCCCAGTGCAAGCGATTCACTGGCAAGTTGTAACGATTGTACAGTTTGTACCAGTCTACCGTTTTCGTCTCGATGTGCCGGGAGTAGCGGCAGAATTGGTGTGAGTGGTCGTGCGTGCCCGCTTGTGACGATCACAAAGGTCGAACGAGTTCGGCGGGTCAACCCGTCGATCAAATTATCTGGGTCGTACCGGCCAGGCATGCCGTTTCTTGCCGATACCGGGCGACTGAACACCTGGAGATGCATCAATGGGCCTGCGAACGCACTTTGCCTTGCTGCTGACGACAGCCGTATTTTGCTTGTGTTGTCTTACGGAAATCGGAGTCGCCGGTCCGTATCCATCGCTGTGGCATTCGCAGTCGCCAGGGAGTTGTGATGAGTGGTGCTGCGACACGCTGCCTCTGTGCGAGTCGGGTTGCGATCAGGTCTTCAGTGATCCCGGACCGACCCTGTCTGGTCGTGTGAAATTTATTTACATGCGGCGGGATGGGACCAGTGATCCCGGCATCCTGCGAAATACAGCGAATAATCAAACGACCCTGAAAGGGAACGACTTCGATTTCGATTTTCAGCCCGGTATTGACGCGAGCGTGACCTCCCATTTGGGGTACGGGACAGAACTCGAAGCACGCTACATGTGGGTCGATGACTGGAATGCAAGCGTGTACGTCACCAATCCCACGCCGGGCGATCTTCAATTCCGGTCCAATCCACTCTCGACAGGTGGCATTACCGATGACATGTATTCCAAGTATTCGTCACGGTTGCAGACTGCGGAAGTCAATTTGAAGCAACGCTCTGGCGACGTCACCTGGCTGCTGGGATTCCGTTGGGCGGAAATCGACGAGGATATGCAGATCAACAGCGTGGGGAACCCCATCCAAACGATTGGTGATTTTGATACGCGGAACGACCTGTTTGGCGGACAGATCGGAGCAGAGGCTTCCTTGTGGACATGGGGGAGCTGGGGTCTGGGTGGCTTTGCCAAGACGGGCATTTACGCGAATCGCGCCAAGGGATTGTCACGCCTGCAGGTGGGAAACAACATCCTGGGGACCGCGAGAGATCAACGGGTCGAGCCGGCGATCTTGTCAGAGGCAGGCTTGGAAGGCGTGTACTGGGTGAACGAATCGATCAATCTCCGCATTGGTTATCAGGTCTTCATTGCTCACGGGATCGCGGTTGCCGCCGAGCAAGTCAAGAAGACGGGGAACCTCAATCCGGGAGGCACGAATAACATCGTGCGGTTGGGGCTTGATACGAGCAGCTATCTGTTCGCCCACGGCGGCACGGGTGCTCTGGAGATCGTCTGGTGACAATCCGCTGCCTCCGGGCGGCAACAGCCTCTGTCCTGCATTGCTGAGGAATCATCATCAGCGAATGGTCTATTGTGTGTCTCTGGTTCGCTTCGGTCGCTGTCAAGAAACCGGGCGGAGGAAGTAATTGTTGATCGGTTCGGCAGTGTCTGAACCCCAGAGACCATCGGGATTCTCAACTGAGACATCGTTGCCCAACTCGCCGCTCGCTTCGAGAGAGAACGAGAGGTCAACGAACTGACCAATCTGAATAATCGGGTTGCCATTCTCGTCATTCAAGAAGCCTTTGAAGGGCACCTTCATTTCCAGCATGTGACCATCGGCAGACAGGGCATAGTTCATAATGCCATCGACAACTGGACCTTTGTCCTGCACGAAGGTCACTGAATCATTGCCACCAAGTGCTGGGTCATTCTCCTTGTAGACCCACTGCGTCAGGAAGTCGTAACTTCCGGGCAGGATCTCGACGAAGCCCGGCATGAACGGGCCCTGTGTCTTCGGCCCATTCCACAAATACTGTCCCTTTGATTGGTCGGCGAACGCCTGCTGGAGTTCGATGCTGTTACGCGCACCGTGGTTGATGGAGTGGTCCGTGTTGAAGGCCCCACTGAAGAACTCAATTTCGCTGTTCACGTCGTAACCGGTTGTGTCCGTCGTGCCGGTGTAGTAGCCGCCCTCGTAGAGTCCATATCCGGTTGAGTCATCCGTATCGACGTCGATGGTCATGATCACGTAGTAGCGACCTGCTCGCAGACCGTTGGCAAGATCTTCGACCTGCGTGCGCCCAATCACACCGCGGGATTCGAACAGGAAGTAGAAGTTCTCAGCATCGTGTGTGACCTTGTAGGACAACAGGTCGACGTCCGGATGGTCGACAAGGGCAGGTGTGTCCCCAGGCTGGTCATGGTCTGTATCGTGTTCATCGTCAACCGGATCGGTGAAGGTTGGCACGATCTCCCAGTCGGCAAAGCTGCCGTCGATCACGATCGGGTCTGCAGGCGAGGGATTTGCGGGTACAACACGGATGGCATCCGCAATCACATAGCCGTCAGCATCATCGGTGAGTTCAACAACGAGCGTGCCGTCCGTCACGAGCACCGTCATCAGGCTTTCCCAACTGCTGCCCAGGGTCGTGAAACCATCGGGAGCTTGTTCCTGATTGAGGTCGACTGTTCCGAGGACTGGACCTCCGACTCCATGAAAGGCGGTGAAAGGTGAGTCCGTCGCGCGGTTGGGATGTGCTGTCCAGGTGGCGGCGATTGTGTACTCACCAGGGGCAAGGCCGTTGAACGTCCAGCTGGCGACCTCAGAGCCATCTCCACTCGGTGAGTTACGGACATCACCTTGAAAACCATTGCTGAATACGGACTGATTCCAACCAGCAGTCGTGCTGAACTCAGGATCGCCATCATCGACAATCACACCCTGAGGTGGAGGAGGGTCGAGTGTCGGTTGCAGTCGAATGGCGTCAGCAATGACGAACTGATTCGCGTCGTTCGACAGTTCCACAACCAATGTGCTGCCGGTGATCGTGACGAGAGCCAGATTCTCCCAGTTGGCTCCAACATCCAGGAAATCATCTGGAGCCAATTCCTGATTGACCAGGATCTTCTCAAGCAAATCGCCACCCACGCCATCACGAATTGAGTAAGGGGCATTCGTCGCGCGATTCTGGTTTGTGGTCCAAGTCGCGGCGACGACGTAGTTGCCCGGTGTCAATCCATCAAAGGCCCAGGTGGCGACACGTGAGCCGTTTCCGGCGGGGGCATTCGTCACATCAACCAGATAGCCATTTGACAGATGGGAGACGTTCCAACCGGAGGTTTTCGAAAAACGGGAGTCGCCGTCGTCGATGATTAGTCCCGCGGGCGTCTCCGGGCTCATGGTGGGGCGAATGCGGATCGCGTCTGCGATGACGAATTCATTGGCCGCATTGCTCAATTCGACGACGAGAGTGCTTCCGGTGACAGTGACAATGGCCAGATTCTCCCATTCAGTGCCGTCATCGTTGAAGTCATCGGGGGCGAGTTCTTGATTCACAAGCACACGATTGAGCTGATTACCCCCAACGCTGTCGAGGATTGTGTAGGGAGCGTTCGTCGCACGGTTCGGGTGAGCCACCCATGTTGCAGCGACCTGATATCTACCGGGTGCAAGCCCGTCAAACTGCCAGCTGGCCACACTCGCTCCCGAACCCTGGGCAACGTTGCGAACGTCGCCGTCACGCGCATTGGCATTGCTCACTGCGACAAATCCACCGACTGTTGAGAACCCGGCTTCGCCATCATCGATGATCGTTGCGGGCGTCAGGTCCAACGCGGCGTCGAGCATACTGACGACGTTATCGAACTTCCACGCTCCGCGACCAAGGGTCCCGGCGACGAGCACATCATCGGCGATGTCGTATTCCATGTCATACACGAGTACGTTGGGCAAGTCGGCACCCAGCGGAACCCAGACTCCCGGGTCGGTGGTCGACGAGGCAAAGACACCCTGGTTGGTGCCGACGACGATCGCATCGATATTTGGACCAGCGACAAAGCGGATTGACCGCAGGTCACTCGCCATCGTCAGCAGGTTGCCCGTGATGTCTGTCCAAGAGACGCCTTCGTTGGTGGTGGTGAAGACCTGATTCGAGTCGATGATGAATGCGGTTGCCCAATCGTCGGAGTCAATGGCCAAATCGCGAATGGTGCCCGTCGTTGGGTCGCTTGAGGTTGGAGCGAGTGGCCCTGCCGTCGACCGGAAGTAGACATCGCTGCCCGAGCCGACCCAGAGAACGTCCAAGTTGGGAACGCCGCTCTTGTTGCCACCGTACTCGATCGCATTCTGCGTGATGCTGCCGTTGAAGACACCGGATCCGACTTGCGCAATGGTGTTCCCCTGGTTGAGCGACTCATAGGTGGAGTTGCCTCCCTGGATGACGAGCCGTTGTGGGTCGATGTTGTTCAACTCGACAGGCGTTCGGAAGGCACCGACGAATGGAGACCCAGACGAAACAGTGAGCGCGGGAAAGGCGGTGCCAATGAGATTCCCACTGGCATCCCAGGTGGTTCGCCTGAATGCCCCCAGATTCTGAAAGCTGGTGTAACGAATCGACTGTCCGCTTGCTGCGAGAGTGATGTCATCGATGGCGACATCGCCGCCGTCAGCGGTCGACAAGCTATCCCATGTGTTGGCTCCCTCGGCGGGCTGATAGGTCGTGCCTGTGTCCTGATTGCCGGTCGCACCCACATTCGAGACGGCATCCCATGCGACATCATGTGCTTCGGTGACTTGCAGATCACCAATGATGCCGAACCAGTCGCCAGTATCTGATTGCGGATTTGTCCGTCGGTAGATGCCGCCATCGTCGACTTCGATGATGTTACCGTTGGCATCGAAGACCATCTCCCGCGAGTCAGCATGGGGTGAACTGGAACTGGCAGTGCCTCCCCCGGCGGGGCCGAGTGTGTTGCTGTGAGTGAGGTGCACGAACTGTGTGCCTGCGGCTTTGGACGCATCACCTCGGAACAGACGACCGGAGAAATCGGTGGCACCGACGGAGGTTGGACTTTGGAATTCGAGCGGCTGCCGATCGCCTCCAACGTACACAATGTTGGCATCGTTGGGATCCGCGACCATCGAGAAGTGGATGGCTCCCTGACCGCCTGCGATCTCCTCGGGGGTCGAACCCGGTCCTGGTCCCTTACCACCGCCGGGGTTAAGTCCAACATCTGTGCCGTTCTCGTTTGTGGAGGGCGTGTCCATCTGCACCCATGTCGTCCCACCATTGCCAGAACGGAACAGGCCATCGACTTGTCCAAAGTTGATCACGGAAACGTAGACATTGTTGCTCGTGCCCACAGCCATTTCGAGATTGCTGGTGCCGTTGCCAATCAGAGCATCAATGGCCGCACTGCTGACCTTCGTCCAGCTGGCGCCCTGATCGACCGACTTGTAAATGCCGTTCTGTCCGCCGGGATCTGCGAACACGATTGACGTGTAGAGCACATTGGGATCGGTGGGATCGGCGACAAGGTCATAGCTGACCCCGCCAGGCAACCCCGTCGACGATCCGTTTCCGACGGATATCTGTGCAAATGTCGCTCCGCCATTCGTACTACGGAAGATGCCAGTGCTGCTGGAACCGAAACTGTCCGCCGTGTTCACAGAAACGACGATCGTGTTGCCGTTCGCATGAATGCCGGAGATGTTCTTGCCCACGAGCGTGCCGCTGCCATCCACGACGTTGAGCGTCGCTCCGTCATCGGTCGTCCGCAGCAGTCCGATCCGATTGTTGCCGATACGTCCGAAGCTGCTATATCGTCCAATACCTGCGTAGACTGTGTTGGATGTTGCATCGCCGACGTCGAACGTCAATGCTCCAATGGACTGCGAAGGGAGACTGTCTGAAAGCGGGATCCAATTGGGAGAGGCGGCTGTCGCATTCGTCGTCTTCCAGAGCCCGCCGTTGGTGCCGCCGGCATAGAGAATGTCTGCATTGGTCGGGTGCGCAATGACCGTGTGCAGCGCACCAACGATTTGATCGTTCGGGCTGATGTTCTCGACCTGTCCGTCAGTTGCTGAGAAGGGACCAATCGGATTCCAACTGAGCAGTGTGCGGTCTTCGAGCAACTCCACTCGCGCAGACGTTGTACCCGTCAGTCCGACCATGACATCACGTCGGCGGCGGTTTCGCAAGCGACGTCGAGAAACTCCGCGTTCCAGAGCACTCCGGAGGCGTTGGGACAGCGTGGGGATGCGAGTGGGCGTCACTGGAATCCGAATCAAGAAGGGGCGCGGCTCCACAGAGTGACACCGTCCATCTCCACAGAGTGACACCGTCCATTACGACGGGACATTGTGAAACGTCCCTCCCTGGTGTCCCACACCCGAGGACATCCTCAGGGACGCTCCGCCTCACTGATATAGTACATCGACTTTTCGGAATAGGGTATCTGCGCAAGTCTTTTACTGGTATCCGCATGAATACTGACTGTCAACGCAGCACGTGAGACAAGCTTGACGGACCTTCCTCGGACTCACCGATTGACGGCTCCCGGGGACATCGACTTCGGGCGAATCACGTCCCATGACGCACGATTCGTCATCGACTACGTCAATCCTACGTCAATTCAGACTTTCAAAATTTGAAGCCGTTGGGACATTGCTGATCCCGATTCACGCAAGGACCGCGAGTCAGCGAGGAGTGTGATACGATGTGCTGGCACTTGATGCTTGGGTGGAGTCTGACAGAAAGGCGCGGAGATGCAGAACGCTCGCCGAAGACCGAAGATCAATTCCTCCCGAGAGAGTCTTTCACCGTGGTCGTCAGATCCGCGCAGAACTTCGCTGGCGATCATGGTCATCACACTCTTGTTAGTCATGCCCGCTTCTGCGGACGATAGCGAGTCGCCGCTTCGCTTCTCGCGACCGCCGTTTGAGGTTTTGTCACCCGCACAACGAACCAAGGTCGAACGGTCCATTCAACAGGGCTTGGAATTTCTCGCCGGCCAACAGCAGCCGAACGGGTCGTTCCTGTCGCGTGACAGCGGACAGCCGGGCATCACGGGGCTGTGTGTGATGGCCTCCCTGTCGAATGGAGACACGCCGGGGCAGGGTCCAGATGGCGAGAGGCTCAGTCGTGCGATCGACTTCGTGTTGAGTTGCCAACGCGATGATGGTCTGTTGTCTTTCGTCGAGCCGGAGCGCGGCCACGTGCATGACGGGGCGTCGCATGCCGTCAACTACAACAATGCCATCGCCGGACTCATGCTGGGCGAGGCCTACGGCATGTGCAGTGACGAGCAGAACACCCGCATTCACAAGGCCATGAAGTCAGCCCTGGCCTTCATGCGCAAGCAACAACTCAAGCCTAAGCGGCAAGCCAAGGATCGTGGCGGTGTCCGCTATAAGCATCAGCGATTGTATGTTGACGCCGACTTGTCGGTCACGTCGTGGCAGATCATGTTCATGCGATCGGCCCTCAACGCGGGGTTCGATGTTCCGAAAGAGTATGTTGACGATGCGATGACCTACGTGAAGAGCTGTTACAGCGACAGGTGGGGATCATTCGTGTACGGCCATTCGTCCTTCGATGGCGTGCCCACACGTGGCACAGCCGGCGGCGGGATTGTCTGTCTGTCACTCAGCGGTCAGCACAACAGCGACATGGCCCAACAGACCGGTCGCTGGATCCTTGAACAATCGTTCGATCGTTACAACAACGGGGCAGGGCCGTATCACTATGGAGCCTACTATTGCTCTCAGGCCATGTTTCAGCTCGGCGGTGACGACTGGGAGCAATTCTATCCGCCTTTCGTCGATTCTCTGACCCGCTTCCAACGCAATGACGGCTCATGGGACATCGAACGAAACGTCAACGGAGATACCTTCGGCAACTGCTATACGACCGCCTTGTGCGTCCTCGCCCTCACCCCGCCCTATCAACTGCTGCCGATCTATCAGCGTTAGTGAGTCAACTGGGGAACTGCCAAAAGCCATCCATCGCATGGATGCATCCGCCCCTTGCTTGACGAGACCACTTACTACGATCGTCCCCCCCGACCGGCTACGATGAGTACTGCGTGTACTGACATCATCGATGTATAAACGGCCATCAACACAACAGGGGAAGAGCAGTTATGTCAAAGGTCCACGGGGGGAAACTGGCCGCACGCACGCTCAAGAACGCCGGAGTCGAGTGCATCTTCACCCTGTGTGGCGGACATGTGATGCCCATCTATGACGGCTGCCTCGACGAGGACATTCGCATCATCGATGTGAGGCATGAGCAGGCGACGACACATGCCGCCGATGCGTGGGCAAGGGTCAACCCCGGTAAGATTGGCGTCGCCGTTGTGACAGCCGGTCCGGGGGTGACCGACTGTGTGACCGGTGTTGCGAATGCATGGCGAGCCAACTCACCCATCCTCGTGTTTGGCGGACAGGGACCACTGTCCAACTTGCGTCGCGGGTCGTTGCAGGAAATGGATCATGTCAGTGTGATGAAGCCGATCACCAAATGGGCCGATGCGTGTTACGACACGGCTCGCATCGGTGAATACGTCGAGACGGGTATCAAACATGCGGTCTCCGGCTCACCCGGTCCTGCTTATCTAGAGATCCCGATGGACGTGCTGATGAACACGTCGGACGGAGCCACAATGAATGACCGCCCCATCTCGACGATCCCGCCCGCCATCACCCCGGACAAATCGTCGGCTCTCGAAGCACTCGACATCCTGAGATCAGCCGAGCGACCGATGCTCATGGCCGGCACGAGTGTCAAATGGTCCAACGCTCAACAACAACTCAACACGTTCCTCGAACAGACGAACATCCCTGCATACGCCAACGGCATGGGACGGGGCACCATCCCGCGCGGGTCAAAGCACCTGTTCAATCGCACTCGCCGCGCTGCGACGTCGGAGTGTGACGTGATGGTCCTCGCGGGCACGGTCCTCGATTTCCGCATGGGCTTCGGTCAGAAGATCCCGCCATCAACAAAGATCATCCAACTCGACATGGACTACACGTTGATCGGTCACAACCGACCATCGGACGTCGCTCTCGTCGGCAACCTCGCCTGCAGTTTCGACCTGCTCAATCAAACGATGCAGGACGAAGGCATCTCACTCGACTTCAGCGATTACTCTGCCAAGCTGCGAGCGGGAGAGGACGCTGCCGAGCAGGAACTCGCCGGTCGCTACTCGTCAGGCGATTCACCCATCGACCCGCTCCGACTCTGCAAGGAGATCGCTGACGCGGTGACCGACGACATGATCGTGATCGGCGACGGAGGCGACATCGTGGCACAGGCATCGAAGGTCGTCCCGATCCCTCGCAATGGATACTGGATGGACCCCGGCCCACTCGGCACGCTTGGCGTGGGCATGCCCTTCGCCCTCGCCGCCCAGGTGGCACATCCGGATAAACGCGTGATGATCATCTATGGCGACGGCAGCTTCGGCCTCAACGGCTTCGAGTACGACACGGCTGTCCGCTTTGGCCTCCCCATCGTGGGCATCGTGGGCAACGACGCAGCCTGGGGCCAGATGATGCGTCCGCAGGCTCACTTCTTCGGCAAGGAACGCATGGTCGCCACGCAACTCGCCTACACCCGCTACGACAAGATCGTTGAAGCCATGGGCGGGCACGGCGAACACGTCACCCAGCCGGATGACATCGCACCGGCCATTCAGCGCGCCTTCGAGAGCGGCAAACCGGCCTGCGTCAACGTCGAGATGAAACAGGACACGACCTACGCCGGCGGTTCGTACATCTGAGCGATCACATTCCCACAGACCAGCCGTTGTCATTCTTGCGAAGGGTTGTCATTCCCGCGAAGGCGGGAATCCAGTGCGCACTGAAGTGATGTCCTTGTTTGTCTTGAGATTCGACGTTGTCTGGATTCCCGCCTTCGCGGGAATGACGTGAATCACGAGCAGGAGGACGGGTAACGGTCACATACATCGAGCCGTCGGCTTGGGAGAGGTTAGAGCGACTGTTCTTCGCCGATGATCATCAGGCGTTCGATCTCGTTGTTCTGGAAGCCGACAGCCATCGGTTGACGTGTGCCGGGGAGGGTCACAACGTCGTAGAGTTCAGTGACGAGTGATCCGTCCAGCCGCAGCGAGTGGGCGATGGCGCCCGTGTTCAGGTCGATCACCTGCAACCCGCAGCGGGCCTCTGCCTGTTTTTCAGTGAGACGCTCGTCCAACGCAAGGCCATGAAAGCTGACGTGCCTCGGTTTGGACAGCGTGGCGATGGCGTAGTCCCCCTGGAACGCGAGTCCTCGCAGATATCCCGGACAGAACGCGACCGGCTCGAACTTGCCGCTGTCGAGATCGACCCGACCGAACTCTCCCGTGCCCGAATTGTGGACCCAGAGTTGATCACGATACCAGCGGGGCGAGTGAGGCATTGACAGGCCACGAGCGACGACCTCGTTCTGTTGCACGTCGATGATGCAGCCGCCGTCCTGTCTGCGGTCGCGCCAACCATCGTTGACGTCCGACTCCGACACCGCCGTCACATAGGCCGGCTCGCCGTCCTTTATCGCCAAACCATTGAGATGACAGCGGTCCTCCGGCACGAGAGCCGAGAGGAATCGCGGCTTCCACAACGGCACAAAGTTTGAGTTCTCCGAGATGGTCGCGAGGCAACCGAACAGCGTGTTCACGAAGACGAGCCGTCCGTTCTTGTCGACCGCCATGTCGTGCACGTCGAGGTGGCCGGTGGTGTAGCCGACGCGCGGGATGTACGCGAAGTCATACCCCCGGTTGACCCACGCGGGAATGGCCGAGTCGGGCTTCTCGGGATCGGGGGCCTGATGGGGGATGGCCTGCGTGGTTGAGCGTTCCAGCCGCCAGAGTTGATACCGCGAACTGAGCCAAATCGACTGCGCATCGGGAGCGGCCCACATGCCCATGCAATGCTTGAACGTCCGCTCGAACAACGACAGCGAACGATCGGCCTTACAACCCACAAAGAAGACCTTCCCCGTCTGATAGGTCGTGAAGGCCAGGCTCATTCTCTGTTCGGTCAGCCAATCCGTGAAGTACCGCGACGCCATCGCATTGAGCCAGGGTTTGGCAGCAGTCGAGCCTGATGTGGATAGCGGTATCTCGGAGGATGTGGGTTGATCAGTCATCTTGAATACTTGTGACTTGGGCTTGAGTACAGGAGTGCACGTTTCTTAATTAGCTCCCAATCTGGCACAAAGACATCCCTGACATCAACGCCCATGAGCCGATAGATTGCAAGGCTCTCGAATCACATCAAGCCAATTGTTTGCGGAAACGGGCGAGGCTAATGGTGAAAATGGCCAGCGTACAAAGGAATAGTCCGCTGACGTGGGGCAGCAGGTCAGCGAATCCGGCTCCACGCAGGACCACGCCACGCAGGATCTCCAGGAAGTAGGTCACGGGAATGGCGAACGTGACGAGATAGATCGGCAGAGGCATTTGACTGCGGGGAAACATGAACCCTGAGAGGAGCACCGATGGCAACATGATCAAGAATGCAAACTGGATCGCAGCCAGTTGCGTCTTCGCCAATGTTGAGACCAGCAACCCGAGTCCGAGTCCGCACAGGAGAAAGAGCAGCGAAAGTGCGAGCAGTTGAATGAGGTCGCCTCGAATCGGCACGCGAAAAACGTAGACCATCACCGCCAGCACAATCAGCACTTCCAGAAATCCAATCACCGCATAAGGCACAAGCTTGCCCAGCAGCAGCCCTGACCGACTGACGGGGGTGACGAACAATTGCTCCAACGTGCCCAGTTCACGCTCTCGCACGATGGCAAACGACGTCAGGAACAACGTCACCAGTTGCAGGATGATGCCGACCAGTCCCGGGACGAAGAAGTGCGAGCTTTCGAGATTCGGGTTATACAGCAGTCGCGGACGCATTTCGATCGGGATCGCGGCTGTCCCTTCTGCGTTTCGAGAGGGGACCGCAGGCAAGGCTTCGACAAACGGTCGAGTGCGACGCAGGGACAGGTTGATCCCCAGCAGATTCGTGGTGTTGAGTGCAGCCGTGGCGACCTGCGAGTCGCTCCCGTCAATCAGCACCTGTACCTGGGCCTGTTCATGATTCAGCAGGCTTTCGCTGTAGTCGGGCGGTATGCGCAAGCCCACCTTCGCTTCACCCGATGTCATCGCTCTCCGAAACGACTCTTCATCCGTGACCCGATCGATCATGCGGAACGTGCGTGTGTTCTGAAAGGCATCACGGAGTTCCCGAGCCGCCTGTCGACCGTCCAGGTCGTACACGACCGTTGGAATGTCTTCGATCTCGGTATTGATGGCGTACCCAAAGATGAGCGTCTGCATCACTGGCACCACGAGCATAAAGACCAGTGTCGATGGCTGCCGACGAATGTGTGAGAACTCTTTCAGCAGAATGGCCATCAAACCGAAGAGCGGCCGGGCTGGGATCGATGCTTGTGGAGTTGAGCCCTCCTCCGATTCCGAGACTGTCGACTGCGTGTGTGGGAACTCCGCATCCGTCACAGACTGAGACAATCCCACAGTGGATTGCACAGCGATGGCTTTCGAGCCAACCCGGCGGTCATGGTCCGTCTGTGATCGCGTCATTGTGACAAAGACGTCTTCCAGCGAAGGCGCGATCGGTCGCACCTCCATCGTGGGATCTGCTGTGACCTCTTTCAAACCCTCCTCATCCAGCGAGTCGCGGACCAGTGCATGAATTGCATCGCCGAAGAACGTGGCGTCGATCACGTCAGCATTCTTGCGGAGTTTGGCCAGTTGTTCGGTCGGATGTTCGACGGTCAGCTCCCAGCGGCGAGTTCCGGCAGGAGTGACGTCATCGAGCAGCTTCAACTCGTCGGGTGGACCGCAAACGATGAGGCGCGACGAATGCAGGTAACCGATCTCGCTGCAACGCTCGGCCTCGTCCATGTAGTGCGTGGTGACCAGTTGCGTGACCCCTTCGCCCGCCAGTTGAAACAACAGATCCCACAGGTCACGGCGTGCAACCGGGTCGATGCCGGCGGTCGGCTCGTCGAGAAATAGCATCTGCGGTTCATGAATCAGCGCACAGGCCAACGCGAGCCGCTGCTTCCATCCTCCCGACAGTGTGCCCGCCAGTTGATCGACACGGTCTCCCAGTGACGTCAGCTCCAACACATCCTGTGTTCGCTGGGCGAGACGTTCGGGAGTGAGACCATAGATGCGACCATAGAAGTGAATGTTCTCGATGACGCTCAAGTCGCCGTAGAGACTGAAACTCTGCGACATGTAACCGATGTGTCGTTTGATCTCCTCAGCATGTGTCGCGACATCACGACCCAGCACGCGGGCCATTCCGGAGGTCGGCGGAAGCACGCCGCACAGCATCCGGATAATCGTCGACTTCCCGCTGCCATTCGGCCCCAACAGACCAAAGATGGCTCCCTTCTGGACTTGGAACGACACATCGTTGACGGCGATGAAGTCTCCGAAGTGGCGTGTGAGGTTTCGGACATCGATGACCGGCTCGGTCATGGCGTCCCCTCCAGCCAGACGTCGGCTGCCATCCCCGGCCTGAGGCGGTCGTGCCCCTCCAGCAATGTCACCTTGATGCGAAACACCTGCTTGGACCGTTCCTCCGGTGTCTGCACATTCCCCGGCGTGAACTCCGCCTGCCGTGCGATGAACGTGATCTCACCATCGAATGACTCCGAAGGATAACTATCAACAGTCACTTCCAGTTTCTGGCCGAGCGAAATGTCGAGTTCGTTCTCCGGCACGTACGCCCGCACCCACAGACGGGTGGTGTCGACCAGCGAGACGACCGGCGCGTTCGCAGCGACGAGATCTCCGGGTTGCAGTTCGAGGGCCTCCACAACACCGACCGTCGGTGAGCGGACTTTCAACTCCTCGATCTGCTTGTCGATCGCGGCGAGAGCACTCTCTGCCGCCTGCATCGCCGAGTGTGCTTCTGCGATCTCTTCCTCACGATAGCCGTTCTGCATCAGTTGCCATGCCTGGTTCGCCTCCCGGACACGTGCTTCTGCGATCGCGATCTCTTCCTCACGAGTTCCCTCTTCGAGCAGCTCCAGTTGCTCACGTCGGGCAGTCACCCGCTCGGTCGCCGCCTGTCTTTCCTTCTTCGCACGGTCGAGTGCCTCCTGAGTCGCTGCCCCCTGTTTGTGCAGATTCGACGTGCGTCCGTAGACCTCTTCCGCCAGATCGAGCTCCGCGATCACCAGATTCAATTCGGCCCGAGCGGCTTCCAACTCCTGATCCCGGGGACCGTTCTGCAGCATGAGCAGGTTGGCCTGCGACTGCTCCTCCCGGGCCTTCGCCTGTGCGATCTCCTCGACCCGATACCCGCTGACCAGCTTCTCATGAGCCGTCTTCCGCTGCTTCCAAACGGCTTCCGCCTCCGCCCGCCGCTGGAGCAGATCGAACGGCTCCAACTCGACCAGCACGTCACCCGCCTCAACGAGTTGCCCCTCCTCGACCGAAACAACATGCACCCGCCCGCCGACTCTCGACCCCAGCCGAATCTCATCCGCCTCGATAAAGCCGGAAACCGTCCGCGGTCCCACCTGCCGCTGGCTGTACCACAAACTCGCAATGAGCACCGCCGCCACCAGCACAAATCCGATTGCCCGTTGAATCATCAGGTTCCTCAAGACGAGCCAAGAGAGGGCGAATGAAGGTGAGTCGACACGGTCACGAGACGTAGAAGATACCGTCCCCTCGGACAACTTCACAGCGGTCGCTCGTCAGCAACCCTATGTCTTGCGACGGATGCACACGCTTGGGACTCAACTCAACCAGTTCGAGAACGAGGCTCGCGGCTTGGGGGTGTCCATCCATGATGTATCTGGCAGGGGGAGTTTTATTGCCTCTTCCACTGTCAGCCAACCGGATGAAAGCGGCATGCTGCTTCTCTTGCCGCGCTGGGTGATCCAGCACAGTTTTCGTTGCTGCTCACACTTGTGTGCGATATCGAGCGTCGCCCGCACATCAGCTGCAAGATACTTCAAGACTTCATCCGTGCGACCATCGGCCCAGAACTGCGGCACCTCATGTTGCTGGACAATCCTCGACTTGCCTGGCAGCCCCATCCCTTGAGCCACACTGTCGAGTCCGATCGGGAAACCCCGATCACAGACCACATGGAACATCATGTCCACGTGCCCGAGCGCCAGCCGTCGACACTCTTCTCGGAGGCCCGATTCCTCCGCCAGAATGTCGAAATCAAACCCCAGCCCGTTCCAAGTCACGATTGTGAAGCCATTCTTGACGAGTTCCAGTAAATCCTTGACGACTCGTCCGGCCTCTGCTTGTGACATGTGCGGCGACCGTTCTCCATCCTCTGTGACGCCATGCCAGAAGTGTGGCTCATTATCTGTGACACCATACGTCGCCGCACAACAGATCCCCAAAGGTCGAAGCGACTTCAGATCACTCACTGGTCCGGGGGTAATCTTTGCCGTCTCGATGTCGAACGCAACATACTTGCGGGGCATGCTGAGGCCTCATCTGTCTATTGGAAAGTGAACGATCGGTAATGAACAATTCCGTGTAACACAATCAACAGCAATCGCATTTTCCCACTCGGTCTTTCCACCAAGATTGTCATCGCCCGTCATGCAGTCACTGAAATGACAGCGGGCGAACATTGATTCGTTGAAGTCACCACGAAGATCACAAGCCTCGAAGAGACAGTCCACGAATCTTGAACGAAATGCGCCACACCAATACAAGTCCAGATTCTTGAAAGTGCAACCAACAAACACGGCACCATAGAGATTGGCTCCCTCCATCGTGCAGTCTAGGAAATGGCAATCGGCCCACATTGAGTCTTCTAACAGGAGCTGTCCTGAGTGTTGTTGATCGACTCCTTTGACCGTTTCGTTGAAATGAATCTGGTCCATGCTTACTGCCGTGCAGGCCCGACTCTCGCCGGACACGATCGTGGATGTTCGTTCGATTCCTGTCACTGTCCGGCACAGCCGGACCTACCTGACTATCCCCACCAGCGTTCCCGCCAATTGAGAAGGAAGTGTAGCCAATCCAAAAGGATGCATGCCGAGGCCAAGAGGGCAGCCATACCCACGATTCGACCGTGTGAATGCTTCTATCTCGCGGCTGACCATCCGAATACGGCTGAAAGAGCTAGGAGAACAAAATCGAAGACAGATTGGGAAACCGAAAGATCGAGGAGGTAAGGAATGCCATTCACGACAGCAGGTGGCCGAGTCAGGAAAAACACAACAATACAGAGCCCTGCAATGATTGACTCCCAAGATACTCTCGCAGACATCGATTCGTCGGATGGGGCTGTCAGCCATTGTTGTCGATGTGCCATGACACTCTCAACTCAAGTTCATACTCAGCAAGAACTCATCGTTCGTCTCCGTCCGGCGCATGCGGTTGACGAGGAGTTCCATGGCTTCGGTCGGGTTCATGTCGTTGCGGACGTGTTGGACTTCTCACTCACGGAGACCACGTTTGCCAGTCTTGGGCTTTGACGAATTGAGTGAGGTGTTTGACGTTCGTTGTTACGACGGTCACGGGTTCACCCGTTGACTGCGACCAAGTCAGGGCTTGGGCTACGAGAATGACGTCAATGTCCAGAGCGGCATCGGCACTTGTGGGTTGTCCGCGATTGCGTGCGTCTGCCCAGAGTTGTGTGGCCTCTTCCAAGACGCTTGTCGTCATGGGGAGGTAGGTGATTGCCAGTGACCGGCAGAATTGGTCAAGACGCTTCAGGCCGGTTGATGCTCCGGCTCGAACGAGTTCGCGGCGGACTTCGTACCAACAGATTTCAGGGACCGCGACCGTTTCTCCTGCGAGCAAGACGCGTTCCAGCCACTCGCGACATTGCTGGTTCTCACCCCGCGCGCGAGGATGCGTGACACGGCTCAACGGTCCGGAATCAAGAACGATCGCCATCGAAGAGCGTCCGATAGGATTTGCGGGCCTCGTCGATCCCTTTCACTAATTCAGTGAATGACTCGCTTTGCTCACGGGCGTCATTCTCATCGACTTCACTCCAATCGTGCAGCATGTCGATGAGATTCTGCACGGCAGTCTCATACTCGGCGGCAGTGACGGATGAGTCGTCCGGACGTGTCACGTCTGTGCTCATAGCAACTCCCATCAACTGAGGTTCATACTCAACAGGAACTCATCATTCGTCTCCGTGCGTCGCATGCGGTTGACGAGGAGTTCCATGGCTTCGACCGGGTTCATGTCATTCAACACGCGGCGGAGGATCCAGACGCGGCGGAGTTCTTCTTCGTCCATCAGCAGCTCTTCGCGGCGGGTGCCCGACTTGTTGACGTCGATCGCAGGCCAGATGCGTTTTTCGACCATGCGGCGATCGAGGTGAAGTTCGGTGTTGCCGGTGCCTTTGAACTCCTCGAAGATCACTTCGTCCATCTTCGAGCCAGTGTCAACAAGGGCGGTGGCGATAATTGTCAGGCTGCCCCCTTCTTCGACACAGCGGGCTGCTCCGAAGAAGCGTTTGGGGTGCTGGAGGGCATTGGAGTCGACGCCGCCGGTGAGGATCTTGCCCGAGTTGGGGCACTCGGTGTTCCAGGCGCGGGCCAGACGGGTGATCGAATCGAGGAAGATGATCACATCGTGCCCGTACTCGACCATGCGTTTGGCCTTCTCAATGACCATCTCGGACACCTGAATGTGACGGCTGGGCGGCTCGTCAAACGTGGAGGAGATGACCTCGCAGTTGGTGCCTTTGACCTGCCGCTCCATGTCGGTCACTTCTTCCGGGCGTTCGTCGATCAGCAGCACGATGACATACGCATCCGGATGACTCTTGAGCACGGCTTGTGCCATCTGTTGCAGCAGGACCGTCTTGCCGGCACGGGGCGGGGAGACGATCAGCCCACGCTGGCCCATGCCAATGGGAGCCACGATGTCGACGACCCGCGTGCTGAGTTGCTTGGGGTCGTGAGAGAGCTGCAGACGCTTTTCAGGATGCAACGGTGTGAGGTCGTCGAACGGCACCTTGGCGGTGAGCAGGTTCGGGTCCTGCCCGTTGATGGCTTCGACCCGCAGCAGAGCGAAGTAGCGTTCGTTCTCCTTGGGTGGTCTGATCTGCCCGGCGACCGTGTTACCGTTTCGCAGGCCGAAGCGGCGAACCTGTGACGGCGACACATAGATGTCGTCCGGACAGGGGAGATAATGGTAGTCGGGTGAGCGCAGGAAGCCGAAGCCGTCCGGGAGAATTTCCAACGTGCCCTCGCCGAACATCAGGCCATTGGTCTGCGTGCGCTCCTTGAGAATGCGGAAGATCAAATCCTGCTTCTTGAGTCCAGTAAACTCGGTGATCTTCTCCTGTCGCGCTAGCTCCAGGAGTTCCTTCATGGTCATGCGCTGCAATTCGGCGATGTGGATATCGTCGGACTGCTTCACGTTCTCGTACCGGGTGTTGGCCGGATTCTGATCCAACTCGTCCTCTTCTTCAGGGACCCCCGATGCAGGAACTTCAGGTTCCGGCGCCTCTTCGACAGCGACGGCGGCCTTGGCGGCAGCCGCGCGGCTGGTGCTTCTGCCGAGTTTGATCGGAGGATTGTCGGTGTCGACGTCGACGGCTTCGCCCGTTGCGGGGGTGGGTGCTTTGGATGTCTTTGCCATGAGATTGGCCTTTACGGGAGAGACGAGAATTCGCCAGTCGGAAGGAGAGGGCGGCTCAGCCGCCGGATGGGGAGATGTGTGATTGGCCCTGGTGAATGGATGTTTTGAAGTTGATTCATGGGATGCCAACAGAGCTGGGTGAAGGCTCGTTGGTCAGCCATCCTCGTTCAATAAGGTAGTCGGCCAGTTGTTGGCCCGCCTGTTCGATCGTACCGGAGTTGTCGACAATGATGTCAGCCGTGTTGCGCTTGTGATCGAGTGGCCACTGACTCGCCTCGCGACGGGCCAGTTCATCCGCTGTCCAGCCACGTGAGGCTGCGACACGTTGAACACGTTGTTCATGAGGCACCTCGATGAAGGCCAGCACATCGCATCCATCTCGCCAACCGGCTTCGAGCAGGACTGCCGCATCGAAGATCATCAGTCGGACTGACTCGTCGGCTGCTCCGGCAGCCAGCTCCTGTTTGAAGACCTCCCCCATCGCGGGATGGACAATTGACTCCAACTCTTTGCGGGCATCGGCTCGCTCGGGATCATCGCCAAAGACTTGCGCGGCCAGTCGTCCGCGGTCGACTTCTCCTTCGACGAAGATCTCATCGCCGAAGACCTCTCGCAGCCGAATCTTGACGTCATCACAAAAAAGCACCTGATGGCCGACAGCGTCCGCGTCGACGAGGTGTCCGTGGTAATGCTCAGCCAGCCAACGAGCGACAGCCGACTTGCCGCTGCCCACGCCGCCGACGAGACCGATGATGGGTTTGAGTTTGTGTGCCATGGCAGGAACACCATGTCGAGTGATCCCCTCAGCCGGGAGAGGCTGTGGGATCACACTTGGAAAGGAATGGACGGACTGTTGTTGTTCGGAGAGGCAAACATCGAGGGTCGTGCGAGCGCACGCCGCGATTCAGGAGGAACTGTGATTGATCAGGAAGATGTCGAAAGTGTTGGCCGGATGGCAAACGAGTTGTGGAATGAATCCGTTGAACGCGGCTCGGCTCCGCCGATCGATGAGGAATATCAGGAGAGATGTCTTGCGGAGGTCGGAGTCAATCATCGGTCATGGAAACCGGATTGTCAACTTCCGGGGCCGATTTCGACACGAAATACCCTGTCATCTGGCTGCAAGCGCGGGGTCGTGACTGATGGAAGTTGAAGCAACTCAGTGAGATTCGGAGGGCCACTCGCCCCGGAAGACTTCGGTCGCCGGTCCGGTCATGAAGACGTCGCCCCCTTCGCTCCACTCCAGTTTGAGGTCGCCGCCCCGCAGATGGGCTTGCACTCTTCGTTCGAATCGTCCTGTCAACACGCCGGCGACGGCGACCGCACAGGCACCCGTGCCGCAGGCCATCGTCTCGCCGCTGCCCCGTTCCCACACCCGCATCTCGAACTCCGATGGCGAGACGACGCGGATGAACTCCACATTCACCCGATTGGGGAACGCTGGATGGTGCTCGATCTGCGGACCGAGGGTGAGGACATGACGGTCGGTGATCTCGTCGACGAATGTCACGCAGTGCGGATTGCCCATCGAGACGCACGTCACCTCAAACGTCTCGCCTCCCACATCGAGAGGCACATTCTGTGGCGGGTCACCGGGCAGTGTCGTTGGAATATCGGCTGAGACGAGGATCGGTGCCCCCATGTTGACTCGCACCTGATCGACCCGCGCACCAGATCGTTCGACAATCGTCACTGTGAGCACGCCGGTACCTGTCTCGATGGGGAACTCGTCCCCCGTCGCGAGTCCCTCTTCAGCGGCGTACTTGGCAACACATCGCAACGCGTTGCCGCACATCTCGGCCTCGCTGCCATCCGCGTTGAACATCCGCATGCGGACAGGTGCCTGCTCGGACGGAGTGATGAGCACGAGTCCGTCACCACCAATGCCTGTGTGGCGATCGCTGACCGCCCGCGCGACGTCAGCGACATCACTTGGGACTTGTTCACGAAAGCAGTCGACGTAAACGTAGTCGTTCCCCGCTCCGTGCATCTTAATGAACTGCATGTTGGGTCTTCCTCGACGAGGTGACACGGTGAGATGACAGGGGGTTCACCGCGAGCCTTCAGCATATCTCAATCACGCAGTCTGTCGACAGCAGCCGAATGGTGTCGAAGCTCTTCCCCAGCGGCGAACCACTGGTCTATCATCTCGGGCGTACGTGGAAGCTCGATGCTGTGGTCAGGAATTGCAGCAACGAACATCGTCATATTCTGAAGAGAGTTGTGGCAACGCATGACATCGCCGATGAATGATTTTTGTAGCCGTGAAGAACAACTGCTACCGCCGCCGAGACAGATTCAATCGCGACAGTCGGAGTCTCGTCTGAGAAGAGTCCGGCGTTTCCTTTCGGCTGTGGTCAGTCAACTCGCTCTCGGTGTGCTCTGTGGCTCGACCGTCCCGGCAGGCACATCGAATAGCCTGATGGACATCTCGACCGACGGCACGTTGCTGGTTTGCTCCAACCGGGACAACGGAACCCTCAGCGTCGTCGACCTGATCAATCATCAGAAAACTCACGAGATCAACGTTGGTCATTTCCCGGAGGGAGTCTCGTTTCTCGGCGACACCCACACGGTGGCGGTCGCCGTCTACGCGGAGGACCGAGTTCAGTTCGTCGAAGCTGACACTGGTGAGACGGTTGGCAACGTCGATGTTTTCGACGAGCCGTACGGTGTCGTCAGCAATCGGTCCGGCTCCCATGTGTACGTCACGCTGGACTACCCCGGACAGGTCCTTGAAATCGAGACCGGCACCCGGCAAATCAAGCGAACGTTTGCAGCCGGTGCATTCGCCCGCGGGATCGCCATCGCTGAGGAAGCAGAGCGACTCTACGTCACGAACTATTACACGGCGCAACTCCTGGCAATCGACTTGGCTGCAGGTGAGCAGGTCGACGAATGGACCGGCACAGATTTCGACAATCTCTGCCGCCAAGTCGTGCTCAACCCGCATCGGGACAAGGCGTATCTGCCGCATCTCCGTTCGGTGACCACAATCGCCCACGGGGCCGGTTCAATTTTCCCATATGTGGCTGTCGTCAATACCGGGGCTGACGCAGACCGGCGTCGCCGCCGCATCAAGATGGATTCATTCAACGGTGCCCAAGTGACTTCTAATCCGTGGGAAGTCGCCGTCTCGCCTGACGGTCGTCGTCTGTACGTGGTGTTTGCCGGAACTGACGATATGTACATCAGCAATATCCTTGACGATGACTACTGGGAGATTGAATTTGAGCGGCATGTGCGACTGGGACACAATCCCCGGGCGGTCCGTGTCGCCCCGGACAGCAAGACCTTCTCTGTCTACAACGCGCTCGACTTCAATGTCGTGGTCTACGACGCTCAACAAGTGAAGCCGATCGCAACGATTGACGTCTGTGAGAATGTACTCGAGGAAGAAGTTCTGGCGGGCAAGAAGTTGTTCTACTCCGCACTGCAGCCGATGTCGGGTCGCCACTGGATCGCATGTTCGAGTTGTCATCCAGACGGAGACCCGGACGGTCGCACATGGCAGAACCCCGAGGGCTTGCGGAACACACAGGCATTGTTCGGCTTGGCGTGGACGCATCCCATCCACTGGTCGGCCGACCGGGACGAAGTCCAGGACTTCGAGCACACGATCCGTGGCGAGTTGATGCAGGGTCGCGGTCTGATCAAAGGCAAAGTCAATTCGCCGTTGGGGAAACCTAACGCAGAACTCTCCTCGTCACTCGACGCCTTGGCCGCGTATACCAACTCGCACACGTTCACACTGAGTCCGCATGCCAAGCACGGGTTGAGCGACGCAGCCAAGCGCGGCAGGGAAATCTTCTTCTCCGAAGAAACCCAATGTGCGACCTGCCACAGCGGTCCCTACTTCACCGACTCGACGCCCAAACCAACCTCACACCTGCATGATGTCGGCACTGGCACCTTCGACAAGAGTGAAAAGATGAAGCCAGCCTACGACACGCCCACACTGTTGGGCGTCTACCGCACGGCCCCCTATCTCCATCACGGTCTGGCCGAAACGCTCGCAGACGTTCTGACAACACAAAATCCCGACGATCAACACGGCAAGACAAGCCACCTCTCGGCGGACCAGATCGCCGATCTGGTCGCATTCATGAATTCATTGCCGTACGAGAATCCACAAAGTGCTGCAGAAACCACCGGGTTGCAGCGAATCGACCACTGAACTGCGGGCTTCAATGAGCCACCCAGCAGTCTCGAACAGGACTGACCATCCGCCGGTAGCGATGTGTCTCTTCTGCTGTGAATCGTGTTTGAGTGGAGCCGAAGGGACTCGAACCCTCGACCTCTGCATTGCGAACGCAGCGCTCTCCCAGCTGAGCTACGGCCCCTCAAAGGATCAGACAGAGATTCTACGGTAAGGTTCAGTTTGAGGAAAGCCCTCGCCGTGAGGGTTCACTGTCAGGTCGAGTCATTCAGAACGCCTGCGGGGGACAAACGGGGCGATCAGCACGAATGGCTGAGATTGTTCGTCGATGCGAAGCTCCTGCTTCATCCGGTTACGGGCGGCCGCACTGTTGAGGACTGAGATCCACGCGGCCTTCTTCGAGGGATAGCTCAACGTCGTCTCTGCGAGATCGATGCCCTTCTGCTCGACCAGGTAGTGGTTCACGACCACAGGCACTTTGGTGACCACCGCGATCTCATCGAGCACCGCCTGCACGGGGATGTCGTCAAACTTGACCGGGACCATCTTGAACAGTGTAGGAGCGATCTCGCCGCGGCGCATTCCCTTGTCCATCTCCCAACCGACCGGCCAGGGGTCGCTGATGTCGGAGAGCGGTTGGATGACGAATTCGATCTCCTTCGTCGGCGTCCGCAGTGGACGGAAACCAAGTCCGTAGTCTGCAAGCATGATCGCCAGACTCGTACCTCGGCTCAAGCCGGCTAATCGCTGACGCACAGGAGCGACAGACTTCAAGGACGCCAGATGCGCAGCAGCGGTCGAGTGATAGCGGACCGAGTACGAGGTCGGCAGATGCATTTGCTCGATCGCAACGTCGACTGTCTCGCCATACGAGCTCTCCGGGATTGGTTCGCTCATGGCGGTGAATAACGTCTTGAATTGCTCCTCCGACAGCCCCCACAGCGGCTTGCCTTCGGGAGATCCCTGGGCACCATACAGTTTGAGTTCGTCGATCCACTCCTTGAGTCTCTGGGAGTCCGACCGAGAGAATGTCTGATCCGGCAGAACGATCTTGCCCATCCCGTCGAGAGTGGCGATGACCTTCACCCATCGCAGAGTGCCGCGTACTTTCTCTGTGACACCTAGCTCGTCATCAAACTGAGGCTGCCGGATGCGAACACTTGCCCCTTGTTCCTGAAGGAGCTTGGCCCAGTCACGAGATCGCGTATCAACCCCCAGAGACCCAGGGATCACCAGTTCAAACTCAACAGTCGTCTTCAGTGGCAGTGACGCATTGGCCCGAGACGCAGAAGTGAGCGGGCCTGATCGAGTTGTCGAAGGCCGTGTCTGTGCATCGACGGACGACGTGAGCAACCAGCCGAAGGCGAAGACCCCAATGAGCGCTCTCTGCATGACGTGCCAACTCCCTGCCGCGTGATCAAATTCGTGTGTCCCATCCTATGACTGAACGTTGTTGGGCAGCAAGATGCGTTCTCGCCGTGAGCTACACGTCAAGATCGCAGCCAAAGGCGGTCCAACAGCGTGAGACACACACAGGCATAGATGGCTGCGACCAGATCGTCCGCCATGATACCCCAACCACCCGGAAGTCGCTCGAAACGACGAATGGGCCAGATTTTGGTGATGTCGAAGAATCGGAAGAGAAGAAACCCCAACACGGCTGAGGCGGGCGTGACCTGTGTGAAAGCGAATACCAATGGAAAAGCGGCGATCTCATCCCAGACCACGCTGCCAGGATCCTTGAGGTCCATCAGCCGGGCGGCTTCACCACAAATCGGCACCCCCACCAGTGCAATGATGACCGCTGTCACCGCCCAAGCCAGACCCGTGAGTCCTGCGGACTGCATGCCCCACACCAGAACCGGTCCCCACAGACTGCCGACCGTGCCCGGTGCCCAGCGTGAGTAGCCAGCTCCCAGCCCGGTCGCGAGCAGCATGATCATGCTGTTGATCAGCTTTGAGAACACGTTGTTGCCTCGATAACACAGCTACCCAAAATCCCGGCTCTCACTATAATCCAAGTTCGATCTCAACGTGACCCGGCGATCCGAGCGTGTCACTTTCCGAAATATTCCTCGCACCTGTGATCTCAACATGGCCGACAACGGCAAACCCAGCAAGCTCGAAGTCATCAAGGACAGCAGCCGCTTCCTACGAGGCACGATCACCGAGGAGTTGGCGAGTGATGAGCCGACGTTCAACGGCGACAACGCCCAACTGCTGAAATTCCACGGCACTTATCAGCAGGATGATCGTGATCAGCGGGGCGGTGGCTCGAAGGAGTTCATCTTCATGGTCCGCAGTCGCATCCCCGGCGGGAAAGTGACGGCAGCCCAGTTCCTCGGCGAGTTGGATCTCTGTGAGAAGTACGGCAACGACACCGTCCGCATCACCGACCGGCAGGGCTTCCAACTCCACGGTGTCCACAAAGGGGACCTGCGAGCGACCATTCAGGGCATCAACGAGACCAAGCTCTCGACGCAGTCCGCCTGTGGCGACGTCTGCCGCAACTTCATGTGCTGCCCGGCTCCCATCAATGGCGACCCGGTCCGTCAGCAGATGCAGGAGATGGCCGATGTCCTCGCGGACCACTTCCGGCCAAAGTCCTCCGCCTACTACGAACTCTGGCTCCGCGACCCGGACAGCGAGCAGAGTGAGAAGGTCCACGAAGTCACGGACGACACCGAGCCGATCTACGGCAAGACTTACCTTCCACGGAAGTTCAAATTCGGTATCGCCTTGCCGGAGGACAACTGCGTCGACATCTACACGCAGGACCTCGGGCTGATGGCGATTGTCGAGGAAGACAAAATCGTCGGCTACAACGTGCTCGTTGGTGGCGGACAGGGGATGACTCCTGCGAAGAAGGACACCTTCCCCGCTGTCGGTCAGAAGATGACCTTCGCCACGCCGGAGCAAACGGTCGCTGTCTGCGAGGCGATCGTGAAAGTTCAGCGAGACTTCGGCAACCGGTCGGACCGCAAGTTCGCCCGCATGAAGTACCTCATCGCCAACTGGGGTCTCGACAAATTCAAAGCCAAGGTCGAGGAGTACTTCGGTGAGTCCCTGCCCGAGCCGCACCCCACGGATATCACGGGTGTCGATGACCACATGGGCTGGCACGAGCAGGGAGACGGAAAACTGTTCCTCGGCATCAATGTCGAAAATGGTCGGATTCAAGACGAGGGTGACCTGCGTCTCAAGACGGCCATCCGCACACTGCTCGCCAAGTACCCGGTCGACACGCGCCTCACCGCCTTGCAAGGCATGATCCTCTGTGACATCGACCCAGCGGACAAAGATGACATCGAGTCCATTCTCAAGGAACATGGCGTCCCACTCGCAGAAGAACTCACACTCGCAAGGCGCTACTCGATCTCTTGTCCTGCGTTTCCCACATGTGGTCTCGCCATCACGGAATCCGAGCGTGTGATGCCCGAGGTGATGACTGATATCGAATCCACATTGGAAAAACATGGCTTGATTGGCGAATGCGTCACGGTCCACATGACGGGCTGCCCCAACGGCTGTGCCCGCCCCTACACACCGGACATTGGACTCGTCGGCAAGGCCCGAGGCAAATATACCGTCTATCTCGGTGGCAACCCGGAAGGCACTCGCATCGGCTTCATCTACGAAGATATGGTCCCGCAAGAGGAAATCGGCTCCAGGCTGTCACCCGTGCTCGCACAGTACGTGTCCAGCAGACAGGAGGGCGAATCGTTCGGCGACTTCTGTCATCGACAGGGCAAGGACAGTCTCGTCGCTGCCAATGCATGAGTACTCCATCCTGAACACCTCCACCCATGACTTGTCGTTTCGCACAGGACTCACCGCATGTTCATGACTCGATTCTTGACGCTCCTGACGACCGTCTGTGTGACGTTCGGTCCTGCAATCCAGGCTGACGACACGACCGAACCACCGGTGACCTATACGCTTGAGGTTAATGGCCAGAAATACCTCCTCAGTGCCGACAAGACGGTCATCTTGAAGGGCAGCTTTCAAAACCCCAAGGTGACGCTGCGGGCTTCCTCCACGCGCCGATTCGTGCACGACGGAATTGCTTTCGATTATCCCGCTAACTTCACGTTTGAAGCCGACCTCAGCGATCCCGGCATCCGCACGTGGACCATGTCGGGGAACAACGTCACGCTTATGCTGTTCGACTTCGATGAACCAGTCAAACCAACTGAGTTAATCGCCTCCACTGCCGAGTCGCTCAAAACTAACGTCGACCGCATGGAGTCGACGTCCCTGAAACTCGGCACACTCAACGCCAAGGGTCAATCGGCCCTGCTGAAGGTCGGAGATGTTGCCCTGTCGTACACGGTCCTCGCGATGCCGGCCGCAGCAGGGAAGAGTCGGCTGCTCATCGTACAGGATCTCCCTCAGGACAATGGTCAGCCAAGCAATGAACGGACCGACATCCTCAAGATGCTCGGCGATTCGTTCACGCAGAAGCCATGATGAGCGGTCAGAAGATCACAACGCTCCCCTTCTCGTCGGCTGACTGATGATTCGCGTCGAGAATATCACCAAGACTTATCAACGGGGCTCGGTCGAAGTCCCCGTGCTGCGGGGCCTGTCGTGTGAGATTGAGACGGGGACTTTCACGTTCTTCGTCGGCCCGTCGGGGAGCGGCAAGAGCACACTCCTGTACCTCATGGGAGCATTGGACGAACCGACCAGCGGCGAAATTGTGCTGAGGGAACGCAAACTGTCCGCGATGGGAGCCCGTGAACGTGACCAGCTGCGGCGGAACGAAATCGGATTCATCTTCCAGAGCTTCAACCTGCTCAGCAACTTGACTGCTGTCGACAATGTTCTGGCTCCTTACCTCACAATACCTCGCGATGCGACCCAGAAGCGGCCCGAGGCAATCAAACTTCTCCGACAAGTCGGCCTGAGTGATCGTCTCGACCATCGCCCCGCTGAACTGTCCGGCGGCGAACAACAACGCGTCGCCATCGCGCGAGCCCTCCTCAAGAAGCCATCGCTCATCCTCGCGGACGAACCGACGGGAGAACTCGACACCGAGAACGGAGCCGAAGTCTTCCAGCACCTGCGGAGACTGCACGCAGAACTCTCCACGACTGTTGTGGTCGTCACACACGATCAGAGGTACATCCAACCGGACGACCGCGTCCTTGAAATCCGCGACGGCCTGATCGCCACCGCAACGAGCAAGGCTGACAGCTGATGCATGTCGCCATCCTCTGTGAGTACGGCAGCATCAATGGCGGCGAGAACTCACTGCTCGCCGTCCTCGATCACTGTCCGGATGATGTTCAGATCACCGTACTGGCCCCGTCCACAGGTCGTTTCGCAGACGCACTGGCCACACGACGACTGACACACGTTCCCTTCTCGCTCCATGACGAATCAGGGCACCGCTTTCCGCCAATCGAGGCTGCATCGCTGCTCGCTCCGGTCGTCGAGTCACTTCGCCCGGACCTGCTGCACGGTAACAGCCTGTCGACCGGCCGCATCACCGGTCTGTTGAGTCAACAGACCGGCATGACTTGCACTGCTCATCTCCGAGACATCATCGGGCTGAGCAAGACAGCGATCCACCACCTCAACGGCAACAAGAAACTCATCGCTGTCTCCATGGCGACCCGTGACTTTCACGTTGAACAGGGACTCGACCCGCAGCGCGTCGAAGTGCTGTACAACGGCGTTGACTGCGAACGGTTCCAACCGCGACCTGCGGATGGACGACTGCGAAGGGAGCTGCATCTCCCCGATAATGCATTTATCGCCCTGACGATCGGGCAGATCGGCATGCGGAAGGGGCTCGACGTGCTTATTGAAGCCGTCACGTTGAATAAGGACCACCTGCCCGGGATACACTACGTGATCGTCGGAGAGCGTTACTCCTCAAAGCCGGAAAGCATCGAGTTCGAGCAAGAACTCCACCGTCAGATCGAGGACTACGGATTCAGCGATCACTTTCACTGGCTCGGCTATCGCGACGATCTCCCAGAACTCCTCAATGAGTGTGATCTGCTGATCCATCCGGCCCGTCAGGAGCCACTCGGACGCGTCATCCTGGAGGCTGCTGCCAGTGGCGTATCAATCATTGCGACAACCGCGGGAGGCACCAGTGAAATACTTGCTAGCGCGTTTTCAGGGATTTTGGTACCCCCAGGTCATGTCGGCCTTCTGGCATTGTCTCTCAAATATCTGCCCGATCGAGCCGGCTCCAGAAGCTCATTCGAGATCGCCGCAAGAAAAATTGCGTGTGAGCGATTCGACATCCGTGATCGGGCCACCGACCTAGTCGCACTATGGAGAGCAGTTGCTTCATGATGAGCCGCTGTGGTTACCCCTCGCGATGAAACTCGTCCCAGCGGCTCCAGGCGTAGGTCCATTCCATCCACATGCGCATCACGGACCACAGGCTGCGCATCTTGTTGAGGTGCTCGGGCGGCAGCTTGGACTGATTAGCGGTCGATTCGAGGGCAGCCGACTTCAAGTCCCATTGCTCGGCGAGTGAGCGACAGATGCCGTCGGCGGTGAGATCAGGATCGTTGCCTTCCTCGGTATACCCGGCTCCCTGAGCTGTGACGAACAACTCGAACAACCGCGAGCGGGTCGGTTCCACTTCGAGCGGCTTTCCGGACGACTCGGCATCTGTGATGAGTCGGTCAAGTTCCCCCAGAATATGGACGGCGAGAGCAGGAGGAGCGGACGGAGGTGAGGAAGTGGACATGGGAACGGCTTTTCAACAATGACTTGGATCACACTGCCTCACAGATAACCAGACAAACGTCACGTTCGCAAGCCTGTTCGCCGACTTCCTCGCGCTTGTTCAGAGATATAGGCGGGCACTCCTGCTGACACGCACAGACCGTCCACCCTTGCTAACACTTGGTCGGTTGTCGTGACGTCGAGAGCGCTACATCGCCAATTTGCGCCGAGTCTTCAACCACTTTCCCTGCAGAGAGTTAGGACATCACAAGCTGCAGATGTTTTGGAAACACATCATTGAGTCGTATTCGGCACAGCCGACGCATCTGCGTTCCATCACGAGCTGGGTGCAGATTGCGCTCGTGCCTCCATGTGACGTCACATTCACAACCCGTTGGCGACTTGTGGTGGATCAGACCGCAAATTCGTCGGCAAAGCGAATGACGCCTTCAGGCGGTGTCATTCGTTCGACCAACTCGTGAATTCGCCCACTCTCGTGCCTTCGGCATGTCCAGAGCCGGAGAAGATCGCGAGTGACGAACTCGGTGAGAATCCGGATTCGGGTCAATCGTTTCTACTCAACTTGTCTCACATCAAATTAAGGGAACTCGGAACATGTTGCGTCAACTTCTTCATGACGAGGCTGGCTTTATCATCTCAGCCAAACTCATCCTCATCGCGACTCTGCTCGTGAATCGGTCTCATCGTGGGTCTCAGCGAGGTCCAGCACGCCATCGTCAGCGAACTCAACGACGTTGGGGACGCGATCGGCAAACTCAATCAAAGCTACATGTTCACTGGCTTCTCCAAAGCCAAGCAGAATATGGGCGGATTTGCAGCCTACACACGTGGCTCTGCATTCGCGATCAAATGGACGAATGCGACATGAACCAATGCGACATCGACTGCGATGATCCTGTGATGGAAGGCCCGAAAATGAATGGCGGTGGTGGGGACTGACTCACGCCGACAGTAATGCAATTATTCAGCCACGCAGTTGAAGTGAGCCGACCACGGTCACGGAGCATGGGTGGAAACCTGGCAGGGAAGCCAATGCCTGATCTGAGCCCGGTCGGAGAAGTTTCCGTCCGGGCTCATTCTGTTCATTGAGGTGGCAACAAATCCCGGACGATGGCCGTCATCGTCAGAAGGCCCGTGCGTAGAGTCGGGCGGATGTCCGGGTAGTACTTCGAAGAATGCAGAGTGGGTACTGACTGACCGGTCTCAGCAAAGCTGCTCAATCGAGCCTGTTCAACTGAACCCAGCTTGTACATAAAGATGGGCACGCCCGCTCTGCCGTAACGGCTGAAGTCTTCACCACCCATCGAGCGGTCCGCCTCGACGACATGCTCTTCTCCCAGAGCGTCCAGCAGCACCGGTCCGAGTCGCTCAGCGAGGCGTTCATCGTTGAAGAGTGACGGAGTGCCTTCGGTGTATTCGATCTCCGGCTCTGGAGCTTTGTACGACTGCGCAATCGAATTCGCCTTGCGGATAATCGACTCCTTGAGTTTTTGGCGAGCTTCCGGCGAGTAGCTGCGGATCGTGAGCTGGAGATGACACGTGTCTGGAATGATGTTGTGTTTGGTACCGCCATGGATTGATCCAACCGTGACGACGGCTGGCTCGAGTGGCGAGATCTCGCGGCTGACGATCGCCTGCAGGTCGACCACGAGTTGTGCCGCCTGCACGATCGGGTCGATGCATCCCTGCGGATAGGCTCCGTGTCCGCCTCGCCCCTTGACGGTGATGTCACAACTATCAACGTTGGCGAGTGCATAGCCCCCGCGGTAGCCAACCATCCCAGCCGGCGTGAAGCTATCGACATGCAAGGCGACGGCAAAGTGGGGCCGAGGAAATCGTTCGAACAGTCCGTCAGCCAGCATGGCCTTCGCTCCGCCACCCTTCTCCTCGGCGGGTTGGCCGATAAACATGATCGTCCCCTGCCATTTGTCCCGATGGGCCGATACGTATCGGGCAACAGCGACCTGATTGGTGATATGCACATCATGTCCGCAAGCATGCATGACGCCGACTTCGACTCCGTCGTCGTTTTTGGTTCTCACTTTCGATGCATAGGGGAGTTCCGTCTCTTCGATGACGGGCAAGGCATCGAGGTCGCACCGCAGCATCAGTGTCGGTCCGTCACCATTCTTGAGGATTCCCACAACTCCGTGTCCGCCGACGTCTGATGTCACTTTGCAGCCGACGGCGCCGAGTTCTTCGGCCAGACGTTTGGCGGTCTGTTCTTCCTGAAACGATAGCTCAGGATGCGTGTGAAAGTGCGTGTACAGCTCGACCAGGGCGTCGAGATGATTGTCCACCCATGTGTCAGTTTCGCCCGACTGCAAGGTCGAAGGACCCGCAATGACGCACACGAAACCTACAACACACATCAGTAATTGTCGCCGTTCTGCGCGGACCACTCGAAGCCTCCAGACGTATTTCAAGACTCACAGTTGAATTTGAACCTCAAACATAACTCAGGTTTCCGTCTCTGGAAACGGACGTGGATTTGTCGTGGGTGAGAGTGTCTCTTGGCCCGCGAATCATGTGCGACGCAATCGACTCATGTCATGTCGCGTCATCCCAAGCTCCCTCAGCGTGGATTTGTCGACAAGGTCGACAAGAACATATCGTGCCACTGCCAAAGTGACAGCTCGGAAGACAGCGCGAGCACGTCACTTCGACACAGAATGGGTTCTCTAAGGCATATTGCAGTAATGCTTTACAATCCTCCATGGCTCTCTGTCTTGAGTCATGTGGAACGGGGTTTGCGTTGGACGAGGCTGGCTGATGGTCCGCAGTGAGTGTGGTCAGCCTTTACTCCGTGGGAGGATTACGGATGGCTGTTTTTCGTTGGGGACATGCATTCGACGCGTTCCGTGATCTGGAACGTGAGGTCGACCGTCTGATGCGCTCGCTCACGATGGAGGGCTTTCGTATTGGGCGTCCTTTCCCAGCGGTCAATATCTACGAACTCGAAGACGAGATTCTGTTGACCGCGGAATTGCCGGGGGTGTCTGCGGAGGAACTGGACCTGAGTGTGGCGAATGGACTGCTGACGCTCAAAGGCGTCCGCAGCGAGTCACCGCCTGTGCAAGAGGAACGTTATCGCAGAAGTGAACGACCCGTCGGCCAGTGGGAGCGAACATTTTCATTGCCCGAGAAAGTCCGGGACGAGGACATGTTTGCTGAGTTGAATCACGGGGTCCTCAAGCTCCACCTTCCCAAGGCTCCTTCCGAAGAACCACGGAGAATCCCGGTGACGGAGACAGACGGATGAACACAGACATCACCCGCCCGGAGCCAGCCGATCGTCAGATCGAATCTTCTGAGGACATTGCAGTCCCCATGGAAAGTGCGTCCGGTCCATCTCCCGAGCGACGGCTGTGTGCTCCACCGATCGACATTTACGAAACGCCGGAAGGCCTCGTCCTCTGTGCAGATCTCCCGGGCGTAACTGCGGAGGGCCTGGAACTTCAGGTCCTTGACAACAAGCTCACGCTCTTCGGTCGCGTCCAGGACGATGCACCGGAGAATGCTTCGTTATTGCATCAGGAGTACCACGTCTGCGACTTCCTGCGGTCGTTCATCCTCAGTGATGAAGTCGATCATGATCGGATTTCCGCGAAAATTACCAATGGTGTCCTCAAAGTCGTCCTCCCAACGGCTGAGCGGGGCGAACCTCGACGCATTGAAGTCCGAAGTGACTGACGTGAACGGTCCCGAGATGGGGTGAACTGTGTCTCTTCCGTCGATCCCCCGGACGACGTCCGGGCCGTGGCGAAGGGCGGGACGCACGCCAATTCGTCTGCTCCCACCCCTCATTGGGCCCCTCACTGCTGTCTGAGGGAGGCCGTCCTCTCGGGATCAATGCTGATTTCTCAGGGGCGCTGCGAACCTCGGAATTGAGTTGGGTTCGTCGACAAATCGCATTTCAACTTGACAAACGTTCGGAAACTACCGCATCATCAACGTGTTAGGACGTCTTTGGAAAGGATTGTGACATCGCTCAGCAGGCTTCCTTGCCTGAGCGGTGTGATGTCTGTTTGAGGAGCCCATCGGATGTTCATCGCTTTGATATGTTGAGTGTGACGGGCATTCAGTATGATATCGGGGCGGGTCACGGATCTGATTTCTCTTGACCATAGTATTGATTGCACTTTCGAGGAGACTGCCATGCGTCGCCATCGTCTCAACCGTGGGTTTACGTTGATCGAATTGCTGGTGGTGATTGCGATCATCGCCATCCTGATTGCCCTGCTGCTGCCAGCTGTTCAGAGGGCACGTGAGGCAGCTCGCCGCACACAGTGCATCAACCATCTCAAGCAAATTGGTTTGGCGCTGCACAATTATCACGACTCCCATCTGGTCTTTCCTCCAGGGCAGATTAACTACAATCCGTTGTTCCAGTTCAACGTGATCGGGAACTACGTCGATCCCGACGAGGCACGTTTCCCTGAACTCGCGATCGACCCGCTGATTCAGAACCAGGGAACCAGTTGGATGGTGCACATCCTGCCTCAGATCGATCAAGGGACCGTGTACGATTTGTGGAATTTTGACTGGAACGTCTACGCCAATGGGAACATTGGTGCCATCACTCCGGATCTCGAAGTATTCCGACCACCATTGCAGGACATTCCCATGTACTATTGTCCGTCACGTCGTGGAAACATGCAGGCGGGACCATCCGGTACTTACTCACTGGTTGAACGGATTGACTCAGAGATTCTACTGAACAATCAGAATATTCAGAATAATGTCAGATGGACGAAGGGCGGCAACGACTATGCAGCCTGCAGTGGGTCAGGCATTACCTTCGCAGACTTGGACGAAGTCGAGCGACAGACCTACCGGCTCACCGCACTACAACTGGCGAATACCGAAATCGTACAAGTCATCAACGGAATCACAATTACGACATCTCTTTACACTCAGCATCCGATGAACATCGGAATGTTTGGCATCAACTCTTCCACAGCCATTCGAGACATCCTCGATGGAACGTCAAAGGTCATCATGGTGTCTGAGCGGAGGCTGTTTACCAATGGCCCCATCAATCCCAATGGCAATCCTAATAACAATCCCAATGGCATCCCCAATCTTGATCCGGTTGTTCTGCGGAGCCAGGATGGATGGGCTTGGGGCGGTCCAGCGACGATGTTCAGCACTCGTGATACTCCTCATACGGGCGACCACTTCGATGAGGCTGATAGCGCACATGACCAACTGGTTCACGTACTTCTGGCCGACGGGAGTGTTCACGGCGTCAGCTTCAACATCGACCAGCTGACTTGGAAAAACCTGGGGAATATGTCCCAAGGCTCTCCTGTCGACTTCCTTGATTGAGGCTGGCAGCGATTCGAGTTTGTGTGTGAATGTCCACACACAGCGCCGGAAGAATCTCATCGATGCCTTGTTTCTCACAGTGCGTGAATCGTTTCGATTGCGTCAGCGGAGTCATGGGCATTCAGGGCGCTCACCGTCGTTGATGAAAGCGCGACATGACGATTCGCTACAAATGTGACTCCTGCGGTTCCAAACTCAACATCAAGGAGGAACTGGCCGGAACCCAGGGCAAATGCCCGAAATGCAAGACAGCCTTTGTCGTGCCACAGCCGATTCCTGCGGGAGCAGAAGCGACTGCGGACGTGAGCCAAGCCACCAACGCAGCTGATGCGACAGGGGCGACTCAGCCTGCGTCGGGGCCGAAAGGACGCTTGTCGGCCAAGGAAAAACTGACCGCCAAGTCCAAACCGACGTCATCTGCTGGTGATGACGATTTCGACCCCGTGGCATTTCTCATGGACGATGAGCCAAGCGCAGGCTCAAGTCGGTCGGCTCTTGCTCTTTCCGACGATGAGATCCCCATGGAACTCGAGTTGGAGTTAGACGAGGACGAGCCTCCGGTCTCGAAACGTTCACGCCGACGTGTTGAGCTCGATTCAGACGCTGAGATGCAACTGGGATCTGCATCTGAGTCCGCAGGAGCCATGCTCTCGGGAGGCGGTTCCTCAGCCAGTGCAGCGAAAGACCTGTTGACCCGCACGGTTGAGGAAAGCCGAGCCCGATCAGGTCGCCTTGACGATGATGAACCGACAGAGCCCTCCGCCGCGAGGGAACTCGCCGTCGAACTCACCAAACGCGGGTTGCCGGCGTTAGTTGCGATCGTGCTGGTTGCCTGGTATCTCGGCTCCTCTCTCCTGACATATATGTCTGGGGCCGAATACCCGGATCTCGGACGTGTGACAGGTGTGGTCACGCTCAACGGGCAGCCGTTGCCCGGCGCTCGCGTCACATTCCGTCCCAAGGAGAAGGAATTCCCCATCAACGAGTCACGAATGATCAAAGTCCGTTCGTCGAAGGCCTATACCGACGAAGAAGGGTACTATGACCTCAAATACGATGAAGATGTTCATGGCGCAGTTGTCGGCCAGCACGTTGTGAAGATCTCCAAACTGGTTCAAGGTCAAGAATTGGTCCCTCTTCGATACAGCGGCTTCCCGCAAGAGCAAAGAACCGTCGAGGAAGGGTCGCAAGAGATTGACTTTGCGATCACGGCGAAGGCTTCGCCCGCCCCTGATCAATGACCATCGTGAGTCCCGATCTGCTTCCAGACATCCCCCGCGAACAGATCCACCTGTTCGGCAAGGCCCGCCTCAATGAGTTCGGCTCCTGAAACGAATCGACCGGGCCGCGTCCAGGCACGGAGCTTCTCGATGTCAAACTCCAGGAGCTTGGCGAGTAACTGATCAAGATCCTGCTCCAGAAGCTTGAAGTGCCGCGCCCACTCGGTGGCCTCCTCAATGCGGACGTCTTCCTCGCTCTGCCAGCGGATCGGGTGAAAGAGGAGCGTGGAATGCGATGTCACACACCGGCGTCGGCACGCCGCGAACGGCAGAATGGCGGCAGATGAACATTCGCCCGTCACGACCGCCAATGCATCGAGTCCCCGCAGCCGAATCAGGGCCGCCAGCCCCAGTCCGACATATGCACTGCCTCCACAAGAGTCAAAGAAGATCGTTCCGCGACTGCGAGCCGGCACCGAGACTAACCGCTCGGTGAGTTCCAACTGCTTGTCACTCAAATCGCCACAAATCATCAGCTCCCACCCATCGCGCAGTTCGATCGGCTCCCTCGCTCCACGGGAAGGAACTCCGACCGCAGGATAGGTACTGATCTGCTGTCGAGACATGGACGGAGATGGTCACGGAAGAAAAGGGGAATGAGGATTGATACCTTCACTTGCTCGCGGCATCGCCCAGTTGGCGGAGGTAGTCGAGTGTGTAGATGCCGGTGGTGTGGCCGTCGGTAAAGTCGATGCCGTACGCGTAGTTGCCGACTGGTTTCATGCTGGCGACGCCGAGCGGTCGTGCCTCTTGGGGGGTGATGACCGGCAGCAGTTCGGTCGACGGCTTCAGGGTGTGCGGGACATTGACGACGGTCTCAGCCATCGCCGGGGCACCACGTTCCTCGCGGCAGGTCGCACAGGGGCAACCCCTTCGCAGGAGTTGCCACGTGAGATGATGCGTGACGCCGTCGCTCCACTCGATGTGTAAGGCGTCATCGTCCCCCTTGAGTGTTACGAGCGTCTGCATGTCTGATCAGTCCTGACTTTCTGCGTACCTACTCTGCATCGGTGCGACGCAAAACCAGCACTGCACAGTGGGCATGGCGAATGACCGTTTCAGCGACCGAACCGAGCAGCATGCGTTTGATGCCGTGGTAACCGTGAGATGAGATGATAATCAGATCGGTGTTTGAGTCGATGGCATAATCCGCAATGACATGCCCCGGTGGGCCGATTTGCACATCGAATGTCAGACCATCAAGATCGTGCTCTTTGAGGAACGTCGTCGCGAATTCACTCACATGTTCCTCTCGTGAACTGTCCGACACATCACCCCACACGACACCGGGTGAGATGCTCTCCAACGGCGGCAACACATGCAGCAGTCGCACGGTGCCCGAGTCTCCAGCAAGTTCGACGCCCTCACGAATTGCGTTGAGCGACTGCTCAGAGAAGTCGACAGGGACGAGGATGTTGTCACGTTTCATGATGTTGCCTCTGTGATCTCCGTTACAACGCCTGCTGCTTCAAGTTCCGCGAGATGTTCCTTCGCCGCAGTCAGAAGTTCGGCATCCTCGGATTCCCAAACGGAGTCTGTCTTCAGTCCCCTGCATTTGAAGGAGAGATTCGTCACCAATTGACCGAAGCGAACCTCAGGGCAGACGCGACTCAGTTCGTCAAGTAATTCAAGGAGTTCACGTCGAACGGGATCTGTCATGGCAAACGTTCCTCAACCGTGGGTTGGGTGGCTCCGGCGACTTTCAGGCGACCAACAATTCTGACAGGCACCAATTG
>JAJDEJ010000263.1 GCA_029259815.1 Planctomycetaceae bacterium
TGGCCGCCTTGAGAAACGCCGGTCTCAATTGGCTGCGGCACCTCGGAACCGCTAACATCACCGCCACCTTACGCAGCTTCACCCGGAATCCCTTACGTCTCCTCCGCAAACTCGGCTACCCGAACTAAGCGTTCGCCCTGGGGGCAAGCACCGATCGCAGCAAGTTCGGCAACAAGTCCGTGCGGGCCCATCAACAGGCTGGGTATGAAGTGTACCCCGTGAATCCCAAGGCGGATAAGGTCGAAGGCCTGACAGCTTTTGCGTCGCTCGTCGACCTACCAACGCAGGACGTCGACCGTGTGAGTCTCTATCTTCCTCCGTCAGTGGGGATGCAGATGCTGGATGAGATCGCCAATCTCAATGTTCAGGAAGTCTGGCTCAACCCCGGCAGTGAGAGTCCCGAACTACTGGCCCATGCTCAGGCACTGGGTCTGCCCGTCACACAGGGATGCAGCATCGTCGACTTGGGCCTCAGCCCGACACAATTTCCAGCCTGATCGACGGTGATCACAGGGCATGGTCGCAGCTGACATCGAAGCGGGCCAACACGCGGGCGGAGAGCAGCGTGAGTGTGACCCCCGAGGCGAGCATCATGGCCCAGATGCCGAGAATGAACAGGACATGATGTCCGCCGAGTGATGAGAGCATCGGCAGTTCGCTCAGCCAACGGCAGTTGACCGCCCAAAAAAAGATGCAGGTCACGGCTGAAAGGCAGAGCACGCCTTTGGCGGTGAAGGTGAGCGTCGCTCGGATGAACGGTTGCAGCCCCTCTTCACTTTGCCGGTAGGGGAACATCAGGTAAATCAGATTGTCGAGCCCGAAGATCATCACGTTCATCGGCACCACCATCAGCAGGGCGTGGACGACAATCGAGAACGGCAGCGGTCGCACGACAAATGCAATCAACAGGACGACTCCCTGGAGCAGCGTCGCGAGCAGCACTGGAACGGCGAGCTGACCGACGACAATCGCCAGCGGGCTGACCGGCAGCGTCTTGAGGACGGGCAGCCGGTCGTAGTCGCGACGGAAATCGAACTTCAGGGCCGCTGGCAGCAGCAGGAACGAGTAGATGATCAGGGCATAGGCAACGTTGAGAAACGTATCGACGGAGTCACTGTCCGCAAGGAGCGGCAGACAGGAGAGCGCCGCAGGGACACCGAGCGCGAAGAGCAAGCTCGTCTCGTACTTACGGGCACCCAGAAACTGCCGCCAGGCAATCGGGCCAATTCCGTGGAGATGTGCGATCTGAGGCAGTCGTGATTTTCGACTCTTGGCATGTGTCTTCGCTCGTTTGGCCGCTGCGATCGACGCGTAGGACTGACGGATTGCATCTGCGTTCTGGTCAGCGAACAGGCTATCCAAATGGATCACTGCCGTGGTCAAGGCGATCGTGATGCTACCGCCCAAGGCTAACCAACCGAGGAGTGTCACAGAGAGCGATGGCGCTGTGATGATCTCGACAAACGGTAGCAGCGGCGCTGAGAAGACCAGACCGGCAGCTGTCGATTTCAACTCGACGAGTTGCCGGATGAATTCGAGCGGAAGAGACATTGCCATCGGAAACTGGCTCGTCAGCAGGGCGGTCGAGCTCAACGCCGACGCGGCCGCGCTGATGCCGGCGGTTGCGGCGATGGTCAGCATGCCGGCCCGAATCTTGAGAAAGACGCTGTGGGAAACGCCGCAAATGATGATCTCCGCCGCCAGGCGAGCGACGTCGAGAAAGGCGAGTCCCAGCAACATGCCTAGAAACCCGCTCCACCACATCGACAGTTCGGGCAGAAACATGATCGAGGCGAAAAGCGCCTTAAAGAGAGTCGCAACGAAAATGGTCATCAATCGGTAGCGAATGAGCTCCGCACGTGTGAATGGCCCACCACACATCAAGGAACTCTCTGCAGGGGTCCACTCGATGGCGACAGGCGGCCTGAAGGTCGATGCTTTCAGCAGATACCAGAGGCAATAGGCGACACCGACGGTGAACACGCCAACTCGAAACGTCTCGGGACTGAACGACTCGCGGAGGAGCATGCTCGCGACAAAGTTCACAATCCAGATGACCGGCAGCAAGATCGCGATCGCCGACAGGACAAGACGTTTGGGGGAGGCGATCTTACGCCGCATCGTCCGCAGACGTGCCTTGGCTCGCGTAACGAACAATTGTCGGAGAGCCGCGTTGGGGAGGAGTAGCTCGAACATAGGAGTTTCACTGTATGAGTGCTGCCAAGGTGGTCATCACGCTCCCGCTCCGCGTGATGACAGGTCGTTGGAAGTGCTGACGAATTAGTCAGTCTCTCATTGCTCCGCTCATCACGCGGAGCGTGATGGCGACTTTGTTTTATTGAGCAATTGCGGTCGCTTCAGGCTGGGTGGCGAGGAAGAAGATGCGTTCCAGTGTGAGCTCTTCGTCTTCACTCACGAATGCCGTTCGCAGTTCGTTGATGGTGCCGCAGAATCGCTGACGGCCCGACTCCAGAATCAGCACGTGAGTGCAGAGATCTTCGACCATGGCCAACAGATGTGAACTCACAACAACGGCTGCACCCGCAGCGGCTCGCTCGCGGATCGACTCCTTGAGCTTGCGGATGCCGTGGGGGTCGAGGCCGGTCAATGGCTCATCGAACAGCACGGCTCGCGGGTCTCGCAGATAGGCACAGCTGATGGCGAGCTTCTGCCGCATGCCTCGTGAGAGGTCACCGGCAGGCGTATGGCGTCTGTCCGTCAGTTCAAAGTCTTCGAGCAGACGCTTGGCCTTCGCCTCGGCATCATCGACACCATAGGCCGAGGCGATAAACGCCAAGTGCTCATCGACCGTGAGATCGCTAAACAGCTGCGGGTCGTCAGCGACGTAGGCGAGCCGCTGTTTGACCTTGATGGGGTCTGCTGAGACGTCGCAGCCGTCAACCTTCAGTGTGCCTTGGCTGGCAGTGAGCAGACAGCTCAGCGTTCGCATGGTCGTCGTCTTGCCGGCACCATTGGGCCCGACAAGGCCCAGGATTTGACCGGCAGCGACATCAAACGACAGACCGGCCACAGCGACCGTCTCGTCGTAAGCTTTGTGGAAATCTTCAACACGAATCACGGGAGGGGCCCTCGTTTCGTCGGCGGGGATGTGCGAACAATGCACAAGCCTAGCTCACAAACGAGGGCCGGGAGGCGTGAGGGACGAAGAGGTCGTGCGGGTTATGCGGGAAGCCGGGATAAGCCAGAAGCCCGACCGGGCTGAGCCACGACCGAGCTTCTGAGGACCACTCAATGTGATGGTCGCAGCGATTAGCGCTGGACCGTTTTCATTTGATGCAGGGCATCGACATAGTCGAGCGTGATGTCGAGAACTTCATCGTTGTAGAAGTTCTCAGTGAAGAGTTCGTCCTTCTTATCGTCCTCAGAGTCATCAGAATCGGAGTCCCGATCAATCGATGGAGGATCGAGTGACTCATCCACTGACTCGGAGAGTTCTTCCGACTGCTCACGTTCTTTGCGGAGAACTTCTTCGTTCAATGAGACCGTCTTGCGATTCTTGCGTTCGAGGTAGCGTCGGATGGCGTCCTGCACCTTGGTGAAGTCTTCATCAAGTGAGATGCGTTCAGCACTTGTCTTACGCAGGGCCGTGCGAATTTCATCGTTGATTTTGCGGTCAGCGACGTAGTCCGCTTCGGGAATATGCTCAAAGGGCAGGGCATTATCGAGGTACATCTCGCCGACGTCTAGATGGTCAAATAGTGACGGCAGGACGACGTCCGACCGCACACCGCGGTTTTGGGTGCTGTCGCCGTTGACTCTGTAGAACTGGCTGATCGTCAGCTTGAGCGACCCCTGATTCGCATTGTTGTTCCCCCGAAAGATGTTGAGCATCTCTCGTGGTTCGACCGGCATCACGTTTTGCACGGTGCCTTTACCGTGTGTGGTCGAGTCGCCCACGATGATGCCGCGGTCGTAGTCTTTGATCACACCCGCGAAGATCTCCGACGCAGAGGCCGAGGCCCGATTACAGAGGACGACGAGCGGACCGGAGTACAGCACGCCCCGACGGTCATCAGGATAGGCTCGCACCCTGCCGTCGGAATCTTTGACTTGCACTACCGGGCCATGGTCGATGAAGTGACCGGACACTTCGATGGCTTCGGTCAGCGAGCCGCCACCGTTGCCTCGAAGATCGATCACGACCGCGTCGACACCACCCTGTCTGGCGAAGTCCTCAAGCACGTTCTCAACATCTCGGGCGGCACTCTTGAAATTCTGTCCGCCACCGGAAGCACCGGCGAAGTCTCGATAGAAGGAGGGGATGGAAAGGAGTCCGACTCGCCCTTTGCGACCCACGCGAGCATCGGTCTCGATGATCTCTCCTTTGACCTCGGATTCCTTGAGTTCGATCTTCTTGCGGACCATCTGGTAGACTTGGGTCTCGCCCGCCTCGGGCTTGACCTGAAGACGAACGATGGTGCCACGTGGTCCGCGGATCTTTTCCACGACCCGACGGAGCTTCAGGTCCACGATGTCTTCGATCTCCCCTTCGGCCTGTCCGACGCCGATGATCTTGTCGCCCACCTGCAGGCGACCGTCCTCCGCAGCAGCACCGCCGGGGATGATCTGGTGCACGATGGTGTAACCGTCTTCCGAACGCAGAGACGCGCCGATCCCGTCCAGGCTCAGCTTCATCTGGATGGTGAAATCCTTGACCGTGTCGGGCGACATGTACGAGGAGTGGGGATCGAAGCAGTTGGTCAGCGTGGTCAGGTAAATCTCGAGTACTTCGAGCCCGCCCGTCTGATCGATATTCCGTTTGATGTTGCGATACCGCTTATGCAGCCGGTCACGGGCCTCGACCATGGGATCCTCGGCAGGCTCTGACTCTTCCGAGTCATCCGTCGCTTTGGCGGTCTCTGCAAGTTTCAATTGCAGCAATTCGTATTTGACTCGCTTCCGCCAACGATCATTGACCTCGGCAGTGCTCGTCGCCCACGCAAGGTCGTCTCCATCGACAACAATCGATTCGTCTTCTGTGAAGTCGAACTCCTGATCAATTAGCTTGTCCGCAAGTTCGTACCGCTCACCGAGGCGAGTGCGGTACGTGTCGAACACCTGATAAGCGAAGTCGACATTGCCCACCTTGACGGCATCATCGAGCATCTTTCGGACCTTGGCGAAACGGTCGACGTCTTCCTGCAGGAAGTACAGCTTCTGCGGGTCGAGGTCATCGAAGTAACGGTCGAACAACTGTTCGGATACCGAGTCGTTGATCTGCACCTGATTGATGTGATAGCGAGGCACAATCTGAGCAACGAGCTTGGCAATCTGCTGTTCCTCGGGAGCCGCAGACGAGAAATGCTGGGCGAAGAAGGATATCCCCAGGATGAGCATCACTGCGAGAACGAGATTGCTCGAAGCACGAGAAGGTTTGCGTCCGATCATGTGATTCCTCAGCAAGAGCAGAAAAAGAGACAGGGATCCGCGTCCGACCAATCCATTGGCCGATTCCGGGTCATCCTGCTGTGTCAAACCTGGGCATCGTGGCAATCGACACAAAGTACTAGCCTTGAATGCCCTCCAGACGCAGCAAGTCCATCAATGCTATCGCATATCGTCAAATGCCTCAAGATGCACTTGGAATGCTTGTGCGTGGCAAATACCTTGTCCCTATTCGAGTTATGTGGATTTCTTCAAGGCGGTGTGGAAATGCAGACAGCTTGGTTTTTCGTAGGGGAAATTGCCCCTCTGACGAGACAATGTCTGCACTGGGTCGTGTGTGGAACGATACTTTTGCTTTGCCTGCCATCGGGATGTCAACGTCGACCTCATGTGGACACGCCGCCGGTTGAGGGGTTTCAGACCGACTTCAAGGAGATCGCTCCCTCCTCATTCTCAGAGGACGATTGGCCCTGGTGGCGTGGTCCGACACGCGACGGTCACGCACTCGGACCGGTACCGACGGAATGGAGCGGTGAGATCAACATTCTCTGGAAAGTCGCCGTTCCCGGACGCGGACATGCGTCGCCGACGGTCGTGGGGAATCGCATCTATCTCACGACGGCCGATGAAGGACAGCAGACGCAGTCGGTGCTCGCTCTCGATCGCGAAACTGGCGAGCAACAATGGCAGTCCACTCTGCATACTGGCAACTTTCCTGTCGGTTCACAGATGCATCCCAAATGCACGCACGCCAATGGCACCGTCGCCTGTGACGGCGAGCGGTTGTTCGTCGCCTTCCTCAACGACAACACCATCCGGGCGACAGCACTCGACCTCAACGGCGACAAACTTTGGCAGACGAGCGTCGGCGAGTTTGACTCGGTCTTCGGCTACGCCCCTTCTCCCTGCGTCTACCAGTCACTGGTGATCATCTCAGGCGACCACACCGGGGGCGGATGGCTCGCGGGTTTGCATCGGGAGACGGGCGACATCGTCTGGAAGCAACCGCGCCCGGCAGCGAAAACGTTCTCATCTGCGGTCGTGGCTGAGGTCGGAGGGCAGGCCCGGCTGCTCATCAGTGGAGGGGAGTATGTCGCCAGCTATGATCCCTTGACCGGGACTGAACAATGGCAATGTCCGGGCACGACCGAGGCCACCTGTGGCACCTGTGTTTGGGGTGAAAACACGATCTTCGCCAGCGGCGGATACCCTGACAAACAGACGATCGCCGTCTCTGCGAACGGCTCCGAAGTCTGGTCCAATCGCGTCAAATGCTATGAACAGTCGATGCTTGTCCATGACGGCTACTTGTACGGCGTCGATGACGGCGGCATCATCTACTGCTGGGAGGCGTCAAGCGGTCTGGAGAAGTGGAAGGGCCGACTTGGCGGGCCAATCAGTGCGTCTCTGGTGCTTGCTGACGGACACCTGTACGCCACCAACGAACGAGGAGCGACGTTCATCGTCGAAGCCGACCCCACGAAATTCCAGAAGGTGGCTGAGAACCAACTCGGCGACGAAGCCTTCGCCACCCCGACGGTCTGCGGTGGCCGCATCTATCACCGAGTTGCCACAATCGATAACGGTCGCCAAGAGTGGATGTATTGCATCGAGAATCCTTCCCACAAGACTCCCCATGATGGATAGAATAAGAGTAGCGATCACGCTCCGAGCGTGTCAGTTTTTCGTAGGACGGATTTCCAAATCCGTCCATTCCTTGGTCCCTTGCTCGTCATCACCGTTTTGAAGGTATGTCTGGACGGACTTGGAAGTCCGTCCTACGGAGTGTGTGTCCGCTCTA
>JAJDEJ010000264.1 GCA_029259815.1 Planctomycetaceae bacterium
CATTAACCGTCGCCACAGGTCACGTGCGAGGCTCACCGGATTTGCTTCATGAAATCGACAGCAAACTTCTGATCGCCCGCGAGAAAGCGGTTGTTGACGGCGAGCGCTTTACGAATCCGCTCGACTGTTTGCACCATCGGAGCCGTCAGGTCATGGATGATTTGATCCGGCGGGTGTGCTTCCAATTCCTTCACTGTCTTCACCTGGAGAAATTCAAACACCTGCCGCGCTTCATAGTCGTTGCGAAACATCTGATCCAGGTCTGCCGTCCCCGGTACGCGGGCGCGTCCCAACTCCGCGGGACGTTTAGCGGTCTTGCGTTTAGCGGGGGTCTTCTTCTTGGCTTTGGAAGACCTCTTGGCGACACGCTTCGCTGGCGACTTCTTCTTGACGGCTTTGCGTTTGGGAACCTTTGCCGCCTTCTTACGTGCTTTCGCTGGCTGCTTGGCACGTGAGGCCTTCTTCGCTCGACGGACTCTTTTCTTGGCCATCGCCGAACTCCTTGATGCCCGTCAGTGTTCTGTCGCGTGAGGAGAAGTGGTTCGGTCCCAACCGAGCACTTGAGCTGCCTGCGTCACCTCAGCGGCGACGAGCAGCCCGTCTCCATTCTGACCGAAAGCCGGTGAGACATGCCAGCGACCGAGCACATCGAACATCGGTTCACACTCCGCCGGGTCGATGCCAAAGTTGGTCTTCAGTTTTTCACCTTCGTCTGGGTCGACATCCTGAAACTGGCTGAGCAGGAGATAGTGTCCTTCATTCGGCAGGTTGAGATGCAGGAACCGCAGTTGGTCCGCGAGCTTTCCGACCTTTCCAGTCGGCTGAATGCGTGGACCGGTCGCAAGGTGGTGATTGACAAAGTCGGTGTCCGCATCAACGATGCGTGCGGACGACTCGCAAACGGCATACACGATGCTCTCGTCGACGAGCGTCGCCTGCTCTGATGCTTGCGAGCAGACCTTTGCCCAGCACTCCACCAACAGATCGAGTTGGACTTGAGGAGCGACGTTTCGCAGGAAGGGCACTTCCGAGAGATACCCAAACGCGCCCTCGCCAACGAGACCCATTTGGTCGGCCAGCGCCATGCGTTCCAGTGTCTCGAAGAACGATAACCGGAAGGCTACGTACGTGAGGTCGGAGTCTGTCAGATGTTCGCCATTGATGTTAAGCATCCTTCCATGCTGCCGGAGGCCCAAACGAGACTCAAGCAAAATGTCTCAATCACATTGCCTTCCCCCCAAAACGCGAGCTTCCGCCCGTATCTGTTCGTTCACGGGTGACAATCACCCGACCGGCAAGGTCACTGTATGTTGCCGAGAATGAACAGGGTAACGCATGGAGTCCCGGAAGAATTCAAGCCACATTGACTCTCAAACGGGATTCGACAGTCGCTGATAACGGGCCAACGCCATCAGCGGGAAGTACAGCCGGTACATGTGATAGCGGAGGTAAAACACGCGTGGGAAGCCGGTCCCGGTGAATGGTTCTTCGTTCCACGTCCCGTCCTCCTGCTGGGTCCGGGTCAGGTAGTCGACACCGCGACCGACGGCGTCCGAGTCGACCTCATCAGCAGCCATTAATCCCAACAGGGCCCATGCGGTTTGTGAAGCGGTCGCTTCCCCCTGTCCCCGGAGTTCGGGTGAGTCGTACGAGGCGGGAGTCTCGCCCCAGCCGCCATCTGCCTGCTGGTAGGACTTCAACCAGGCTGCTGCCTTGCGCAGGCGGGGATCGCTGGCCGGCACGCCGATCTCACGCAAACCGACGACGACTTGCCAGGTTCCGTAGATGTAGTTCACACCCCAGCGGCCATACCAACAGTGGTCCCGCTCCTGATCGTCCCACACGAACTCGATCGCCTTCCGAATCACCGCATGGTCGGTATTGATGCCAAGCACGCCAAACATCTCCAGCGTGCGGGCCGTGATATCGGCGGTGGGCGGGTCGATCATTGCGTTGTGATCGGCGAAGGGGACACGTGTGAGCAGCTCGCGGTCATTGTCAGCGTCGAAGGCACCCCAGCCACCGTTGCGACTCTGCATCGCCAGCACCCAGCGAACGCCTCGCTGCATCGCTGCCAGCATCGGCGACATGCGTTCGATATCTGCGACGGCTTGGACGGTGCTGCTCGTTTCACCGGTGACAATCGTTCGCAACTCGGCATGAGGGGTATGTCCCTGTGGACCCGTCGGGGCCAGCGTCGCCTTCCAAGACCGGTGTCGTTCTCCCGGCAGGCAGCGGGCCAACGCCATCGTCACCATGATTGTGTCATCGATGTCGGGATAGAATTCGTTGTTGAACTCGAAGAACCACCCTCCTGGCTCCAGATCGGGATGATTGACCGACCAGTCGCCCGGCTGTTGCACTTCCTGGGAGAGCAGCCAGTCGACCGACTTGCGGATGGACTCATGATCGCTGGGGACGTTGGCTTCCCGCAGAGCAATGGTCGTCAGAGCCGTGTCCCACACGGGCGACCGACACGGTTCGAGTCGCACGGTGTCATCCTCACGGATGATCAACTTGTCCAACTCGGCCAGTTGCTGTTGAACTTCCGGCGAGTCTTCCTCGTAACCCAGACATCGCAGGGCCACGATGCTCCAGACGATAGGCGGAAAGATGGCTCCCAGCCCGTCGCTCTTGGCGAAGCGATCGAACATCCACTTGGTCGCCTTGCGAACGGCTGCGCGGCGGAAGGGCATCAGTCGGCACGACTCCAGCATCTTCCACACACGGTCGCCAGCGCGGAACAGCTTGCTCCAGTTGATAAGTGTCTGAGTGGAGAGTTCATCGAGCTGATCGGACTTCGGCATGGTCACTGGCAGCTCCTCTGGTGAATTGACGAACAACTCACGGATGCACAGCTCCGCCGGCAACTCACGCGCCGGTTGACGAGCCCACAACAGGCTCAGCGGCACCACGATGGTGCGTGACCAGGCTGACATCTCATAAATGTTGAAGGGCATCCATTTCGGTAGCAATGTCAACTCGGGCGGCACAACGGGACACTGTCGATACGCAATTTGCCCCAGCAGTGCGAGGTAATAGCGGGTGAAACTGTTGACCTTCTCCGCACCCCCCGCAGCGAGGATCGCATGCCTCGCCCGAGACATTTCCTCCGACGCCGGGTCATGCCCAGTGAGCTTCATTGCAAAGTACGCCTTCACGGAGACGCTCATCTCCAGCGGGCCGCCGGGGTACTGACTCCATCCCCCCTCGGGGAGTTGCTGCTTGCGGATGTACTCGCCCGCCTGTTTGGCGATGTCTGTCTCTTCCCGCTTCATCCATGCCAACAACAGGATGTATTCAGACTCCAAAATCGTGTCGCCCTGGAGTTCCCCCAGCCAATAGCCTTCCGGGTGTTGTTGAGCGAGCAAATGGTCGCGCGTTCTCCGGACGGCCTGGTCGATGTGCGAAGAGGCTTCGCTGACATGTGAGTGCAGGATGTCAACATGCGCACCATCAAAGCGGACGCGTCCTTGCGAAAGACGGCTGGAACTCATTTCCGGTCCTCGGTCTGCCCGCTTAATGCGAGATCAACAGGGTCGAACATCTCCGACCTTTTCTTCAACCTGACTCACGATTTGCGCGGATGTTACGGCCACGTAACCATTTGGAGCAAGGGCAAATTGCAACGCTTTCACAGATCGGTTTGACGCAAAGGCGCAGAGATTCACAAGAGAGGGTACCCACTCTCTTTCCTTTGCGCGATTTCACAGCTCTGCGTCTTCGCGTCAATGAGAATCAAATGAAATGGCGGGTTCATCGATCAGTCGAAGCTGGTGTCACGAATCGTAAATAGTCGATGCCGACCATGTAGAGTTTCTTGGACTGCGGATTTGTGCCCACGATTTCGAGTGTGAGCGTGTGCCTCCCCGGCGACAGCTCACGGGGATTGAACGTCAGCACACCCGTCGTCTCCACTTTGCGAGAGTACAAGTCGACCGGGTCGCCCAGTGGTTCGCCGTCGAGATGCAGCTGAACAACTGCGTAATCGAAAGCACGTGTCAGCAGGAACTCAGGCGTCAAGAGCCCTCCCTCATCCAGCTCGAATTCCAATTCCAACTCGTCACCCGGCCGGGCACCTGTCCACCACAAGTGATCGTCCCCGCTCCAACGATCACCGGTAAACTCGCTCATGAGTTGTCGCCTCGCGTTGCCGGCGGTGATGCGTGAGACGCTCAGCGTGTGCGCTTCGATGGCCCCTTCAACCTGGCCGGTCGACTCATCAATCGCCGCTTTTGGACCACGAAGGGGGACTTGTGACGGACTGCCCAGATAGGCGACAAGGTCTCGCACATCGTCTGAGGAGAGTGGCTCCAGCAGACGTTCGGGCATCATCGACTGCTCGGACAACTTGCGTTCGTCGATGTCCGCGAGTGGCACCACGATCGTGTCGTTGATCGTTCGCAAGGTGACGGCGCTGTCCGTCTCCTTTTGCACCAGCCCCGAGACGACACGTCCATCCAGCGTCACGATGACCGTCTGCCGATAGTCCTTGCCCAGCACGGCGCTCGGGTCGACAACATTCTGCAGCACATATTCGAGGTTCGCCCGATTCGAGCCGGTGAGGTCGGGAGCAATCTGCTCACCAGAGCCGAACAAACGGTGACACGTCGCACAAGTCTTCGCAAAGACCATTCGGCCATGTCCTAAATCGGCACGGCGGAGCGCATTGCGATCAAGTGACTTCTTGAGCTTTGCAATCAGCTCCTGCTTATCCGCTGACGTCTCTCGGATCGAGCCCCAGACCGCACCGATCCGCTCACGCAGCTTCTCATCGTCGAGTTGCAGCATCTGTTGGACATTGAAGGCGTGCAGGTCTGTCCGAGGGACACGACCTGCATCAACAGCAGTGAGCAGAGCGTTCGCGGACGACAGTCGTCCGGTGAGCGTGGCGACGGCGTCTCGCTTCTCGTCAGCAGAGAGTTGCGAGTAACGAGAGAGAATGGCCGTCGAGACCGACGCATCGTCGTAGGCAGCGAGGGCACGAATCGCGCCGCCGCGAAGTTGGGGTTCTTCGAGGGCGGTTATCAGACTGTCGATCGCTTTCGTGTCTCGACCACGAACCAGAATGTCCATTGCCTGTTGCCGCAGTGTCAATTCCGCAGAGTCGTCAGCGAGAACTGATCGCATCTTTGGGAACACGCGTTGATCACCGAAAATGACGGCCAGCTGATCCGCCCGGTGGGCGATCGTCGCCTCTTTGCTATTAGCCAAGCGTTCGTACGCCTCGCTCCATGACTGCGGCATTGGAATGTTGACTCGTCCCTCGAAAGCTTTCTGCATCTCCTGCAAGACCATGAGTTGCACTGACGCCTCCCCGACTCCTGCCAACTTTGCGACCAGTGGTGCCAGTGACGCATCCTCGGAGGCGGCCCGCCTGACAATGAATTGTCGCAACAGGGGGATCTCCGTTTGCTCTGCCAGTTGCAGCGCTCGCTCGGGGTCAGAGGGGACGAGCGGCTCTATGGCGTACCAGTACATGAGTGGCAAATTGTGATCGTCCGCGTCTTCGCCGTGCATCGCCAGAGCAGTGGCGATGTCCCAACGCTGGTCGATGGGCGTCCGTTGCAAGGCCGATGCGACGTACAGCCGCACGACCGGCGAGGGATCGTCCTTCGCTAGTGTGAGCATGTCGTTGAGGGTCTGCTCGCGCGGAGCGTCTTCTTCCAATTCGAGTTGCAACGTCCAGGCCCGGACGTACTCGTTCTCATGAGTACGCAAACTGTGCAATTGTTCATCGGAGAGATGTCGAACACAGTGCAACGTCCACATGGCACGAAGGACAACTGTCGGATCTGATTCGTCGGAAAGCAACGTTTGGAATTCATTCAACATTTCCGAGACATCGATCTTGCTACGCATCATTCGTGCTTGCAACAGTCGGCGTGCAGTCCGGACATACCACTCATTGGGATGTCGATGTAGTTTGGCAAGCTCATGGTCCGACATCTCGTTGAGATTGACGGCTTCACGCTTCGGTGTACCGTAGGCAATGTTGTAGATGCGGCCATTGGTGCGGTCCCAGATCTCCGGCTGATTGCGATGACAGGCGTTGGGGTCGTACCAGTCGAGTGACCAGACGGTTCCGTCCGGTCCGTAACGCAGACCGATCCCACGGAACCAGCGATCGTTCGCCAGCATCAGGTCAGGACCCCGATCACCGACGTACCCCGAGCCTTCTCGGAAGACGAGATCTTCGTTCATCCGGTTGCCATGCACGTTGTGCATGAAGACTTGATTTCGATATCTCTGAGGCCAATTGTCGCCGAGATAAACCATGGCTCCGCAGTGTGCATGTCCGCCTCCCGCAGCAAGGGTGTCTGTGGGCGTGTTCGGTTCGTTCCCCCACCAGGCATGGTCACGGATGTCACCGACATAGTGCCGGTGCTTGGCAATCGTCTTGATGTCGTCAAACACATAGGGATTGAAGTGCTGTCCCCCCTGACGGTGATAACGTCCCCCCTGGATCATGTGCCACAGATGGGGAATGACACAGGCGGTGATGAATGCCTGTCCGCGATCGTTGAAGTCGACGCCCCAGGGGTTGCTGGTCCCTCGTGCGAAGACGTCGAATTCATGGCGGGTCGGATGATACCTCCAGACACCCGCGTTGAGTGGGATGCGGTCCACATCGGGTGTGCCCGGTTTGCCGACATTTGAATGCGTGAACACACCATGACATCCATACAACCAGCCATCAGGTCCCCAGATGAATGAATTGAGCGTCTCGTGAGTGTCCTGGTATCCAAAGCCATCGAGGAGTATCTCCGGCTCAGCATCCGGACGATCATCACCGTCACGATCCGAGATGAATAACAGGTACGGTGCCGCCCCGACATACGCTCCGCCAAAGCCAACCTCAATCCCGCTGACGAGATTCAATCCCTCGATGAACACCTTGCGAGAGTCGAGAGTGCCGTCCTGATCGGTGTCCTCCAAAATGATGATCTTGTCCCGTCCTTCTCCCTCGGGAGCGCGTCTGGGATACGTGTGGGCCTCTGCGACCCAGAGGCGTCCTCGTTCGTCGATCGTGAACGCAATCGGCTGATGAACCTGCGGTTCTCCCGCTGCCAATGTGACCTGAAATCCCTCCGGAACCGACATGTGAGCTGCGGCTTCGTCCGGCTTCAGCCCTGACGCCAGAGGACGCACCGGCTGCGGCACCTCGTTTGGGCCAAACCGCGGGATCGGGCGATCCGCGGACTCGTCGTCGGCGAAAATGAAACTGGCGAGAGGGAAGACAATCAATAGCAGCCACAGGGCGCGAACAGTCGTGATCATGAGGACGCTCTGGCCTGTTGAGGAAGGTTCGGTGCGTGTTCAATTCGGCGTAAACATTATGTCAGACAAATGGTTCGCCTGCATGCCTGCGCGCCAGCCGACCAATGATGCGTAAAATGCGGGTCATAACGCCTCCAAGGGACAATCGCAGTGTCCTGAGACAGCATCATGCGAAAGACCGCAGATTTTGCGTGACATTCCGACGATTGTCACGCTAGGAGGGTATGTTTCAGGGACTTCGACGACGATGTGAATCCCGTTTGAGCGACTCTTTCAGAACAGTGGCATGGTCGTTGCCTATGTGATTTCAGCAGCAAGATGGCATGATCGGCCTGTCCGATCAAAACACGACAAAGGGAGACTTGCTTCCCAATGTTGGGAAATCCCAAAAACATGATCAAAACTGGGATGCGAAGGTTTTCGGTGACTCTAAACTCGGTTGACACAATTTGGAAAAGCCTTCACAGTCCCACCATTGTGGCCCCTCCTCAGGGTCAATCATCCCTGACTCGACAACCCACCCAAACTAC
>JAJDEJ010000265.1 GCA_029259815.1 Planctomycetaceae bacterium
GCAGAACATGATCGAGCCGGCAGGATACGGGGCGACCGTCGTCGTCGGTCCCAAAACCCACAACTTCCGCGACATTGTTGAGGGGTTGCAGTTTCGTGACGGAATTCGAGTGATTCGACAAGCGACTGAATTGACGGACACCGTTCGGGAACTGCTGCGAGACACCACCACAGCTCAGCGTCAGGGGAAAGCGGCCCAAGCCTTTGTGCTGACACAACAGGGTGCGACCGACCGGACGCTGCGGCTGCTGACCGGTCTCCTGCCGCCCACCACAGTCGAACCAAGACGGCGAGCGGCGTAGGGCATTCTTGGTCGGGATTCCTTGAAACCCTGTCCCGTCAGACGGAGGTTGTCGGGGATCATACGCATCACTAGAATCTCTGGTCGTTTGACTCTCGACCGCGTGGGTCGGTGCGAGTGCTCCGTTTTCACGACTCTATTCAGTAGAACAACACATGTCAGGTTTTATCTTCACAAGCGAATCCGTGAGCATGGGGCACCCGGACAAAGTGTCTGATCAGGTCTCTGATGCTGTGCTTGATGCGTTACTGGCTCAAGACCCGAAGTCGCGTGTCGCCTGTGAGACGCTGTGCACAACCGACTTTCTGCAATTGGCCGGTGAGATTACGTCGAATGCGAAAGTCGATTACGAACAGGTGGCCAGAGACACGGTGCGGGACATCGGGTACACGAGTGACGACATTGGCTTCAATGCCGACACCTGCACTGTGGACGTCCGCTTGCATCAGCAAAGCCCAGACATTGCTCAGGGGGTCGACGCCGACGGCGCGGGAGACCAGGGTTTGATGTTCGGGTATGCCTGCAATCAGACCGAAGAGTACATGCCGCTGCCGATCGCGTTGTCACATCGGATTCTCAACCGACTGACGGAAGTCCGACAAAAGGGCGAAGTCGACTGGCTGCTCCCGGACAGCAAGAGTCAGGTCTCTGTGCAGTACGAAGATGGGAAGCCTGTCGGTATCACCGCGATCGTTGTCTCGACGCAGCACAAGGCTTCGGTCGAGCAGAAGGAAATCGCCTCCGCAATCATCAACAAGGTGATTAAGGAGACTGTGCCGCAGGATCTGCTTTCACGCGACACGCAGTATCACATTAACCCGACCGGGCGATTCGTCGTCGGAGGACCGCACGGCGACTGTGGGTTGACGGGTCGGAAGATCATTGTCGACACGTACGGCGGTTGGGGTCGTCACGGTGGTGGTGCGTTCAGCGGCAAGGACTCGACCAAAGTTGACCGCTCGGCTGCCTACATGGCGCGCTACATCGCCAAGAACATCGTCGCTGCCGGGCTGGCGACGGATTGTGAGATCCAACTGGCTTACGCAATCGGTGTTGCTGATCCGGTGAGTGTGTGCGTCGATACGCGTGGCACGGCTGATGTCTCCGAAGAGAAGTTGGCTGATGCGGTTCGCGAGATCTTCCCGCTCAAACCGCAGGGGATCATCGACCATCTGCAATTGCGACGTCCGATCTTCCGCAAGACGGCATGGGGCGGACACTTTGGCCGCAACGATCCTGACTTCACGTGGGAAGCAACCGACAAATCTGCCGACCTCCGACAGGCTGCAGGACTCAATGACTCGGTCCCTGAGCCACAATTTGTGGTCACATGAGGACCAACGACATCAGGATTTGTCCACGGGAGGGAGTCCGTGATTCAGCGTGAGTCTTCGTCGCATCGGTTCGTCCCCCTATCGTCACTCGCTGCAATCGTCCTGTGGTTGCTCGCAGGCATCTCTGCAGTCGTTCTCGGAGGACGTGCAGTCGCGGGGGCGTTTGACGAGCCGGTGCATGGTCTGATTCCCTGCATCGCGACGTCGATTGGACTCGCATCGAGCCTGATCGCATGGCAATTGTATGTCCGCATCACGGTCTCGGTCACTCCAATGCAGCGGTTGCTGATCGGGCTGTTTTCTCTGGTGCCCACGGCTGTGATTGGATTCTCGACGGCATTGCAATCTTCACCAGTCTCGCTCGGAGTGACGACAGGACTTCTCCTCATCGGACTTGTGGTGGTCGTCGTTTGCGAGGCCATGCGAATCGATGTCGGACAGACGAACATGAGTCAATCTGTCACACCGATTGCATCCTCGGTCTCCGCTTTCGACGTCCCTGCTGATGAAGCCCCACTGTTCCCGGAGGAGCCATCCCCAATTCCCACAGAGGACACAGACAGATGGAACTCCGAGCCCGGACAATCGAATCTCATCCAGCGAATCACACGAAGCCGTGAAGCTGACGGCAGCGAGATGATCGAAGCGACGCTCGCGGCAACCTTTGCTGCCGGGGCGAAGGAGGTCGCTATCCACTTTCCCATTCACCCGGTTCTGTCGGGAACACTCCACGTCGAATGTGAGCCACTCGACGACAGTGAGGTGACCGTCGCTGTCACGACGGTGCAGCTTTACGGCATCCGCATCGAGATGAAAAGGAGCAAGGGTTTCAATGAGGCACTGACCGTTCCTGTGGGGATCGCTGTCACTGCGAGTTCGGCGGTTGCCAACGTTGCCTGAATTCGGAGTCGCAATTCTTCAACTGAGCGGCTCGCTGGTGACGACCCTTCTGACACGGAACGTGCGAATCTCCGCTCCACGGCTGTCACTGAGCGTGCACTTGAGCAAGATGATCTCGACGTCTCCCGACTGCTGAGTCACGATGCGACCACTGATTCGTGTGCTGTCGACGTCTCGCATGGCGATGCCCCGCTCTTTCAGGCTGTCGAGCCAATCCCGTTTGACATCGGCTGTCGCCCGTGACCCGACCGTGCCGCGAAAGTCGATCACTTGCAGAGTATTCACCTTGCGGGCCTTACAGAACTTTTCGATCTGACCCGCAACGTCATCGATCAACTTATTCGACAGTGCCTGATCCGATGACTCGTCCGGCGTCTCCTGTGCCTCCACTGGCGAGGCCATTCCAGCCATCGCGAGAGCGACGAGAGTCGTCGCGAAGATGCCTCGAATATCATCGCCCACTTGTTTCAATGTCACCATTTCGATCCTCCCCAGAATCGCTGCCCCAGAATCACAATCCAGTGTCCTGAATTGTTGCAGTGCTGCATCAATCTGCTGCACTCACAAGCGTAAACGCACGAGAGTCCCAAATCCGGCGACCTTTTAGGCAAAAAGACGAAACTTGTCGTAACCTCTTCTGAGGAGGAGACAAACGTCCCTTCCGTGTCGGCAAGATGCTGTCAGACTCGTCGTCGAGGTTGTGTCGTAACGAATCAGTGCAGTGTGATGACTTCCAGCAACACAGGGCGCCAGAGTCCATAGGGGATCTCTGACGAAGGTGGGGCGGAGACCGACAAGTCGAGTGTCAATCGGTTGGATGTTTGCAGGGCAGTCGTCACTTCGAAGCTGATGGCATCTTCGTAAGGAACCGACTCCGGATCGCCGACTGGCTCACCGAGTGGCGTGAGTTCGACATCGTTCAGCCACGCCGACACGTGACATCGAACGTCGCCAAGCGTGATGACGACTCGTTCGTCCGCATCGAGGTTCGTCGGCTGTTGAAATCGTCGCTCGAATCGTGCAGTCCCGATACGATCGACGAATAACTCCACCCAAGATGCGGGGAGCGTCACCCGACGTGGCTGTGCGTCAACGTCCGCAGGGGCGAGCCAACTGACAGTCCACGGCCCCCGAAGTCGAATCCAGTGCCGGTCATACGGCTCCCATCTCAGGGGATCGTCACTCATCGGCCGTCTCGGAGTCGACTGCGTTTTCGTCGATCTGAGGTGGTGATTCATCCGGCTCGCGGACCAAGAAAATGGTCGGTTGTCCCACACCGGCCACACGGACCTCCAAGAGGGTAAACCTCCACTCACCTCCGGCTTTGTTGGCATCGAAGACGACTGTTCCCGATCCCTTGGGACCCGAAATGTCATAGCTCATCGCTGCTTGACCACCTTGGTCACCAACACTGATATTACCAGTCACGAAAAATGACGGCTCGATTGGTTCACCAAGGTTTTTCAGGACAGTTGGGTCTTCCTTCACAATCGCGAGTGACTCTTGATAGGGTGCCGACGATTTAAGGGCCCCAAAGACGATCGGCAGGATCGCGAGGGGAATCCCACAACAAAGGACGACTGCCCCCAGACAACCGACAGGAATCAACCACCACTTTCGCCCGGCAGACTCGGTTGGTGGGACGCCTTCAGTCATGGGATTATCCTCCGTGTCAGGGATTCGCAAGTCAATCAACCGAATGGTACAACACGTGCGGCACTCATGAAACAAGTGTGACTCAAATCGCCCCAAGGAACGGATTCATGGACCTCGGACAATCAGTCGGTATCGACATCAACATGACCTCCCAGCAGCGTGACACCGAGCGTGGTGAACTGCTGCGGTACGTGAATTTGAAGCTGGCCGCCAATGGTCTGCCCACGGTCCCCGCTGCTGGCGGGGTCGAGTTAGTGGAACTGGCGTCTGGGTTGCTGGTGAACTTCAATGAGAAGGCCCGGTTGCTCGCAGACTATCGCTGCCCAGCCGATGAGCGAATTGAGTCATTTCTTGCACAACATTTCGGCGACCTGACCGGCGACCGGCCTCTCCGACTACCTCCGCGTACGTTCATCCTTGACCGACACGGATTGGCCCGAGAACTCTCTCTGCCGGCAGACGGAGACCATTTCGAGAGTGAGTGGGTGCAGTCGTATCGGGTCGTCAATGGAGTGCTGCACAATCCGCGACACGATCGGCGCACCACGAAGGGGACATTTCATATCTGTGAAGGGGAACTCCCCGTCCCCGCGGACAAGCTGACAGTGCCGCGTCAGACGTTCGTCGAGCTCTTTCGTCATGCCATGATGCCTCCCGGAGAGTTGAAGACACTGCCATTCACATCCACTCTCGACACGCCCGCTGAGGCGATGGTCTCGCTCTTGCTGCGACCACTCGTTTGTCCGAAGGTGGCGGGGTTCTGCGAACGGATGTCGATGGAGACACGCTTCTTTGCACCGGGCACACTCGTCAGCAATTTGGATTTTGTGGAATCGATTTTCGGTAACGCCGGCGATCCCTATCTCCCCGAGAATGATTCGGGCCTCGACCTCGATCACTGGACCGGTCACACGGGGTGTGTGGTTCTGGCCCCGCAGCTGTTGTCCCTCACCAAGAAAGAAGTCGGCTTGCCGCACGTGGATGATGCAACGGAGCAGCAGCGCCGCGAGGGCATGTGCTGGGGCGATGAGTCTGAACTCTACAACGAAGGTTCTCCTTTCAAGGCGACCTGCCGGACTGATGCGGGTGTTGTCATCACGCTCATCTCCGACAACTACTTCGGCTACTGCAAAAAGGAGGTCAAAACTCAGATCAGTTATGCGGCCAACCTGATGGGCGGCGTCGAGGAGGAGCACGCGGGCGGAGCGATGGTCTTCCAAAGCTGGTCGCTGGGCGAGACCTTTCAAGCGAACAGTACACGCTTCAACGGGCGGACGTTTGACGACGTCGTCCGAGATTATGGCGATTGGATTGACCTGCAGTCGGAGGGATGCGGCGTTGATCGGCACTATCCAGACCTCATCTACATCCCAGAAAATGCGCGAGCGGATCTCGGTCAGCAGAACATCTCCTGGGAGCGGGATGGTGATCAGCATGAAATTCCCCTGCTGCCCGGCAAGGTCTATATGGCTCCGTCCGGATACAAACTGCGTCTGGAGAAGCATCCCGCAGCACCAAGTTGGCGGATTATCGGGACGGCGGGAGAAGGCACTGTTTGTCACAAGCCGTGTACTGTGAGCGGTGGCGGTAAGAGTGAAATCAGCAAGTCCCTCAACGATTACATGCAGTACGGCTCCGTGTTTGTCGCCGATCTGGCGGAGGACATGCGGCTGGTTGACGACATTCTCGCGCAGGATTATTCCGACCGGTGGAATGTACAGGCGTTGGCGGAGCAGACATACGGTGAGCATCCCAGCCGCCCAATCCTGAGTCCACGTCGCTCGTTGGGAAGCGTGATCAAACTGTTCACCCATTCCGACGAATACACCGACGACTTCAACGAATGGCTGCGCTCGGTTCCCGAGCATGTGTATGCACTGGTGTTTGCGATTAAGCGATTCTATCAGCCGGACTGGGGTGACGACTGGCGACGACACTTCAGTGTGGACGTCGTCAATGGGAGTCCGGGGCATGAACTCAAGTTGCACAATCGTCGGCTCGTCGGCTCGTACCTGCGTGTCGGTTTTGCAGACGAGTCGAGCTGGCGAACCTTCAAGTTGAGGCAAGATTTTGCCGCAGCCGCCAAGGTGCAAACGGAGGACGACATCACCGCATCCGTCGTCGTGCCGGGACAGTTCATCGGCTCAGCGGAGAACATCGCTCACCGCTCTTACAAGTTCTCTGAGAACTGTGAGTATCGGCTGTTTCAGCGGCCGGATGATGCGGTCCATCGTGGACTCGACAAGCAGGCGGAAGCCGATCTTGCGCAGCGGGACGTCAACTTCATCTCAAATTTCGAGCCGCTCACACAAGAGATCGTCCGTGACATGATGGCACGCGTGATTGACTTCGATGCCTTCACCCCGCCAATGCAAAAGTTGTTGCGATCAGTCGACAAGGGGAAGGCGCAGTACATCGTCTGCTCGGACAACCCGCGGCGTATCGGGGGAGTCATCAGTAAGAATCCCCGTTATCTGCAGGTGCGTCCAGACCTGATGCGCCCGATGGACCGTTACGTCGCTGAGATGGGCATGCGGCTGTTCAGTGGCTTGCCTGCAGATCGAGAGGTGCAGATGCCCGTTGACGCGGTCCTTGCGGGGCGGCGTCTCAATCCACCGGATGACACTGGCATTCGTGGCCTTGCTGTTTACGGGCCGATTCATTTCCAGGAACTCCCCGAGTTGTTCATGGACTGGATTGCATCGCTGACCGGCAAGAGTCCGTCGACAACTGGGGCGGGCAGTGAAGGAGCACTCACGAAGGGTCCGTTCAACATGCTCCGTCCGGCTGCCGACCTCAATGCGGCTCTGTTGAGCATGGTGCTGACTGATCTCGGCGGCTTCACGACCGCAGCAGGGCACATCGGTCCGCACTTCCGCGTGGACCATGACATCAGCTTGTTGATCCCCGAAGTGTGGTGTCGGCTTTCGCCCGACGAACGCGATCCGCAGCGGTTGATCGACGAAGAAATGCTGGAACTGGTACCAGACGTCACCATCGACGGCGAGTCCGTTTCCAGTCACCGTCTGGGATATCGGATCACTGACAAGTTTGTCAACCGATACTTCGCGAGGGTGTTTGACAACCCGGACAAAGTCTTCGACGACCGTATTCTCCGTCCGGAGACTCAAGACACGGCGGCATTTGCAGACGGCGTCAAGCACATTCGCGAGGCCCATGAACGTGTGGCTCGCGCTTACATCGACGACGGCACGATCGATGACCTCTGTCCCCCGTTGAAGGTGCTCGTCTCGATCATGGCGGAAGGGTCCCACGAGGGCTGTGATGAACGTCACCCTGCTGTGCGGCAGTTGTTTACCCGAGAATCAATTCTTGCCAGCGATTGGTACGAGGCGCGACTGAGGGCAAAGCAACAAGTCGACATCGCTCGCTGGGAAAGACACCTCGCGTATCTTCAACAGGTCAGCGAAGGACGATCTCATCGCCTTGATGTGGAGACACTTCAGAATCTGAATCGACACGCAGAGTCGCAGCTCGACAGAGTTCGCTCTGAGGAGTACGCCGAGTCTCTCATGGGCACACTCGGTTCTCAGCCCTAGAGCAATTCGAAAGTTGCTCTTCAGGTGTCATGCAGGAGGGCCTCTCAGCAGGCAGGGGTCATTCCTTGAACAAGCTCCTGCACAGAAACCATGAAATGGTCTAGGGGTTTTGGGGCACGAGTTGGGTGCATCGTCGCTCGTCAGATCAAGCAGATCGTTTGTTCTACGAGATAACCACTGTGGCAAATTCTGCCGAACGAGGTCCTTGTTCGGCATTTGCCGCGTTCGTGGCATCACAGGGGCGACCGATGAGTTCAGTGAAGTTCTGAACCCGGTTGCATTTGCTGGAGGAGCAGCTTCCTCCACGAATGTTGGTCAACAAACGACTGCCGTTGAGCCGATAATCTCAACGCAGACTACCTGTTGTTCCATCATTTGCTCAGACGGTATTGCCGATGGCGCCCGCACCGGCTGTGGACTATTGGGTTGACTCCAAGCGTCCCCTGGCCAGCCTGATCTTTCTGTTGCCGCTGCTGACCGCGTATGAGTGGGGTGTCCGATGGTTCGACGCCACGCATATCGCGGCTGTTCGCAATGGTGCGGACACCTGGATGCAGACATGGTTACTTCAGGTGGGAGTGAACCGACCGTGGGTCTTGCCGGCGTTGATCGTCGCCATCTTGTGCGGATGGCATCTCGTTCGTCGTTATCCATCGCGGGTCTCGTTCGAAACACTGATTGGCATGTTCTCGGAAAGTCTTCTGGGGGCGATTCTGTTGCTTGTACTTGGACAGGTCTTGAGCCTGTCATTCCGACATGCGGGTTGGATGCCAGCGGAAACGATCACCATGGAAGTGCCGACGCGTCTAGCAAGCGCAGTCGGATTTCTGGGGGCCGGAATCTACGAGGAAGTCCTGTTCCGTCTGCTGTTGCTTCCAGCAACGTTCCTGGGATTGCGGACGATTCTGATCCCGCGCAGGACAGCGGCGGTGGTGGCCGTATTGAGTACCAGCCTGATCTTCTCACTGGCCCACTACGTGACGCCAACGGGAGGAGAGACGCTGCTCTCGCTTGCTGCTTTCTCTCAAGCTACTCAGCAAGTGACTGCGACCCCGGAAGCATGGTTCGGCTTTGGTTTCCGGATGCTCGCGGGAGTCGTGTTCGCTGTGCTGTTTCTGCTGCGTGGCTTTGGGATCACCGTGGGATGTCACGCCTTGTACGACTTGCTGGTTGGCGTCCTGATGATGCCGGAAGCCTAATCTGAGTTGACACAAACTTGATTCAGAACTCGTACAGCGACTGAGTGCGGATGATGGCCAGATCGTCGGGGTATGTATGAAACGCGTGGATTACCACCGAGTGAGGACTGCAGTCGGCGAACAGCAGACTGATGGCATCCGGTCGCAGTCGATTTCGTGATCCGAAAAGATGTGACAGGCTCGCCCGCCCAAAGTCCGCCCGAAACTCATCGCTCAGCCTCTCGAAGACTTCCGGCTCAACAATCTCGATTTGTGTGCTGGCCTGAATCATCATGCCCGGATGCGGCTCGACTGAGAGGTCGTGACTCTTGCTCAGTCCGACCGACAGGCATCGTCCTCGGCTGGGCAACTCCTGTTGTCCATCAATCTTGATCTCGGAGACGATATCGCGACCGCGCAACAGTTCCACGACATGCCCTGACTCGCAGATGCGGAGTGTCAGCGAGAATTGGTCGTTGACGAGGACATCGGACGCGCAGGATTCGAACAACTCCGGATGGAGGGCACGAGCGTAAATTTGATACGTCAGCTGTTTGGCAGCTGGCCGTGCGACGTGAACATGCATTGGAGAACTCCCGAACTGGGGGACGATGCGAGTGATCGTCCAGTCCGTTCAGAGTAGCGTGCCCAGCGACCTTGCGAAATACTGTGACAGCTCCGATGAATGAATCTGAGAATCTTCCGGAAACGACTGACTCAGGTCTTGCGTCTGCTCGCTGGATTGCTCTGTGATCACATGCTGATCGGTTCATGGGGCGTTGTACCGAATTGGATTTCCGTGACGTCTTCGAGTTCGAGCAGTCGCTGCTTCATCGTCAGCCCTGAAGGTGCGGAGAATCCGCCGAGGCGACCACCCGACGCGACCACCCGATGGCAGGGCACGATGAGGGGGACTCGGTTCATCGCCATGGCACTGCCAACGGCTCGTGCGGCCCGCGGACTGCCTGCCAACGCTGCCAGCTGCGCGTAGGACACGGTCTGTCCGTAGCCAATGTGTCGAAGTGCAGTGATGACGGACCGGCGAAAGGATGTCAGACCGGTTGTGTCGACCACGATATCACTAAAGTCGATTGTCGCTCCCGCTGCGTACGCTTGAAGTCGCTCTCGCACATCCGGCGACCAGTCCCATTCGGGAACATTATCGGAGAGGTCAACTTTCGCTTCGAGGTGCAGGCGAACTTGAACCGGAGTGTCGTGTCCAAATGTGAGGGCTGTCACGCAATCCCATTGACCAACGAGTCCGCACCAGCCGAGCTTGGTTGAAAACACCGAGAGCGAGGACGACGTAGCATCATTCGCACGGGTTTTGGTCTCTGTTTGAGGTGCTTTCCTCACTTTGACCCCTGCTGGACTGAGCGATAGAATGCGACGAGTGATCAAGATTGGTGAGCTGACATCATTCCCATCCCTTTGCGTCGCGTCAATGAACCTGCGATTCCGACACAGCTCACTGACTCCAATTGTCTCGCAGGTTGAATGAATCCCCATGCTATTCCCCCCTTCGTGGGATGGCTGCCTCCTTTGAGGACTTCCAATGAACACTTACGCCTCACTGGCTGACGACTATTTCGTCAACATGAACCTCAACACGGAGATGCAACTGCCGTCCGCTCGTGAGACCGTTCTCGACTTCTTCGGCCGCGTGCAGAAGACGTTTCCGACCATGCGGAACTTCTACACCCGCGAGAACGGCGACTTTGTGCTCGAGGAGGATAAGGATCACGCCCATCACCGTTGGCTGTCCATCGAGCCGCGGCGAATCTGCTCCGGGTTTGTGAATCCGGAGACCGTCGAGGAAGCGCTGGTTCAACATCAGTTGGCATTGCAGCTGGCTCCTTACATGCTTTCGGTCAGTCCGCTGGATTGTGAAGCACTCGACTTCATGATGGGGTTCGACTTCTCCTATCGGGGGAACCACGATGAACTCGTCGCCGAGGCACTGGGAGTCGGTACCGCGATGGAGGGCCTGCTGGATATCCCGGGTGCCAGAACGCTCAACTTCGAGCCGTCGATCACCATCGCCATGGAAGAAGATTGTCGACGACAGTGTCGCATCATGGTCGAGACACGCACGAACGCCTATCAGGTCAGGCGAGGCGAATTCTCCGATGACCAGATCAGCGTGTACTTCACCATGCGACAATACGGCAGCCTACAGCACGACGCCTCGTATGAGGACACATTAGCCGAGTTGAAACACGACTGCGAGCTTCTGCTTCACGAGCACGTTATCGACCAGATCCTGAAGCCACTCGCTCAAGCAATCGCGACGAAATAGCCCGCAGCGTTATGTTTGAGCCTGCGATTGCAAAGTGTCCTGGATCACACGGGTGTACCGGTCAGTACATTGATCCTGGTGGCAGGTGATCTGCCGACTCGGGTGTGAACACAGTCGCAACTCGCTTCGGTCATTCTTGATAAGGTCACCAACCCTTTGACCGTACAAGCAACAGTCAAGTCTTGCGGTGAGGTGAGGGATTGGGGACACCGTGGGCATGACACGGATGTCGCCCGAGTTGTGGGAGCAGGTGCCGCCTGAGGCTCAGGTCATCTTTCTCGAGATGGCCGAGACGATCAAACGGTTGGAGCAGCGGGTGTGCGAGTTGGAGGCCCGACTC
>JAJDEJ010000266.1 GCA_029259815.1 Planctomycetaceae bacterium
ATGTTCAACCCGCACCAACACTGCGGACTCGCCGCCGTGGCGAGTCCTTCGCAAAACAGTCACATCGTGATCGCAAAATGGGTGAAAGCGATAAACAACCTTCGCCGGACCAAGTTGGCAGGCAGTGTGTGAATACGTTGCTACGGCGTTGTGCAACCGAACTGCAAAAACTCACAGCCTCTTTGCCGTCGACCGACGACAGCAAAGCTGTCGGCTTGGGACATTGCGGCGTCACTCAGGTATCATGTCCTTATGTGGACACGACGCATTCCGCCCGTGCTGGGGACGACACTGGTCGACGAAGACGCCGAGCAGCGGAAGGCTGGTTTGTTGGTCGCTGCCGTCATCGCGTTTGTCATCTCCGGTTGGTACTCGTTCAACGAACTGAAGTACACCCTGAAGAGCACCACAGTCACCGCGACGGTCACTCGGACGTATGAGTTCACGGTGCAAACACGTCATGGCCGGTCCGGGCCAAGGCTGGGGATCGAGTACGAGTTTACGGACGACGACGGTGTGACGAGAAACGACAAGGACTGGGTGCGGCTGCCGTCCGAACTGCGGGGTGAGCCGGGAGTGGAAGTTCAGTACCTTCCCGGAGAGGACGGCGACTCACGACTGGCTGCGAATCGATCGATCCTCGGCCCTCTCTTCTTTGCGGGGTCGATCGCTTTTCTGGTCTTCAGCCTGGTCCGTCTCATTCGCGAAGCGAACGCTCCCATCCCGCGTAGGCGTCGTAGACGAGTGAGACGTCAAACCCTCTCCCCTTGAGGGAGAGGGACAGCCTTCAAGCGGAGCGACGAAGGCAGGGTGAGGGGGCGCCGTTGGAGTTGGCGGTCAACACTTTATCCGCGCTACCCCTCACCCTGATTCTTCGCTGGCGCTTCAGAATCTGTCCCTCTCCCTCAAGAGGAGAGGGGAGCCATTCGACCAACACCATTCAGTAGATGCACCCGTTGAAGCCTTTGAATCTCCCTTGTCTTGCCCCTGCGAGGCGCGTCTGCCAGAATTAGCGCACGCGTGTCTGGATACTGGAACGGATTGTCACAGCAGAGGATGCAATGACAAAGCTCACGAGGCGGCTCCCATCGATCACCCTCTGGCAAGTGATCGGCATCTGTCTACTTCCTTTGATTCTGGGCTGCCCGCCACCCGCCGATGATGAAGGCGGCTCCACAGGTGGCGAAGCGGGCAGCACGACGACTGCGACCGATGGCGACTCCCAGGAAGAACCCGAACTCCTGTTGGAACCATTCGATCCGCCGCCACTGGATGAGTTGGAAGCGTCCATCGAGTGGGAAGATCAACCGGTGCTCGATGCAATGGAATTGTACAAGAAGAACAGGGTCGAGAATCCGCCGATGGTTTCCGTCGAGGAAGCACTGGCACTGAGGAATGATTCGCCTGAGGCCAACGAGAAGATTCTCTCGACACTCGGCCAACCGCCCGCGTCAGAGTCAGAAGTGGACTACGATGCCACCCTGCGACGATTCACGCCGCTGGACATCAAGAGTTCCAACCCCATTCTCGGAAGTTCGGTAACGGAGTTTGAGGTGGCTGATATCACCTCGTTCGGACTGTTCAAATTTGACTGGAACTTCTTCCCTTTTGCAGACTCTGATCATGTGCAATCGTGGCAGTCAAGCAAGGACCGGATGTATGACAAGGTTGTGTTGCGTGACGATCTGGTCTGGTCAGACGGCAAGCCCATCACCGCTCACGACGTCGCATTCACATTTCAGACGATTATGAATCCGAAAGTGCCGGTGGTCGCGGTTCGCTCCGGAACTGATGAACTCAAATGGGTCGAGGCGTATGACGACCGCACGGTGGTGTTCTTCCACAAGGAGTCGTTGGCAACAAATACCTGGAACATGTTGTTTCCAGTCATCCCCAAACACGTGTACGCCGACTCGATGAAGGAGGATCCCAGCCTCAGCAAGAGCGACTACCACATTCAAGCCGAGCAGACACCCGTCTCCGGCGGACCGTACAAGATCACGGGGCGCGTCCGCAATCAGGAGATCATCCTCACGCGACGTGAGGACTACTTCATGAAAGACGGTGTCGAAGTGCGGGCCAAACCGTACTTCAAAGAGATTCGCTTCCGTGTCATCGAGGATCTCAACACGGCATTGCTAGCTCTCAAGAAAGGGGAGATCGACGATCTGGAGTTGAATCCCGAACAATGGGACTCGCAAACAGACGATGATGAGTTCTATCAGAACAATACAAAAGCCTACGGCGTCGGTTGGGGGCATGCGTACATCGGTTGGAATCTCGAAGTTCCGTTTTTCAGTGACAAGCGAGTCCGGCAGGCCATGTCGTACGCTCTTGATCACAAGGAGATGATCGAGAATATCTGCTACGGGGTCTACGAGTATGGTCGTGGCATCTATCACGAGACAGCCTGGATGGCTCCCGATCCCATGCCCGAGGCGTATCACCAGGATCTCGACAAGGCAGAGGAACTGCTCGACGCTGCCGGCTGGGCTGACAGTGACGGAGATGGTATCCGCGACAAAGAGATCGGCGGGAAAGTGGTGCCATTCGAGTTCACCATCACGATTGGCAATAGCTCAAAAACCGGCATCAAGATTTGCGAACTTCTCAAGTCAAATCTCGATCAGATCGGGGTCATCTGTCATATCAAGCCGACAGAGTTCACGGTTCTTCAGCAGCAGGCACGAGATCATAAGTTCCAGGCGCAGTGCGCCGGTTGGGGAACAGGAGCTGACCCCGCCACGGGCAAGAACTTGTGGACCACTAAAGCGATCGAACAAAACGGCCGGAATTACGTGAGCTATTCCAATCCCGAGGTCGACAGACTTTTTGAACAGGGAGAGAAGGAGTTTGATCGTGAGAAGCGCGGCGAAATCTATGGCCAAATCGCCACCATTCTCTGGGATGATCAGCCTTACACATGGTTGTACTTTCGCAGCAACTTCTTCGCCTGGAACAAGGATGTCCGCGGATACATGTTCAGTCCCCGCAATCCTTACGGGTATGCTCCGGGCCTGATGGCGCTGTGGAAGCCGAAGTGAGTCGATCGCGACACTGGCTGCTCTTCACTTCTTCTCCGTTTATCCGCATCACCCGCCATGCTGAGCTACATCGTCCGCCGTCTGGGCATTGGCCTCATCACGCTGACGTTGATTACGTTCATCATCTACGCGCTGATTCGCAACATGCCGGGCAGTCCGGTGACGCAGGAACTCTCGCAGCTTGATCCGGGCAAGGCGATCAGTCAGGAAGACTACGAGCGAATCATGAAGTCTTACGGCCTCGATAAGCCGTGGTACATCGCCTACGGGATCTGGGTGAAGAACGTGGCGGTCGGCGATCTGGGGCGGTCCTTCTCCCGCAAACGACCGGTCACACAACTGGTGGTGGAACGGGTTGGTCCCACGCTGCTGCTGTCGGTCTCCTCTCTGTTGTTGACCTATCTGCTCTCGATCCCCCTTGGGTTAGCGGCGACGGCGCGCGCCGGCTCCATCGAGGAGCGGACGGGCAGCACGATTCTGTACATGCTGTACTCGTTTCCGAGTTTTGTTGCTGCGCTGTTTCTCCAGTTGCAGTTCGCTGTGCGCATGGGATGGTTGCCGCTGTTCGGCATGGTCAGCGACAACTACGACTCGCTCAGCGCGTTCGGCAAGGCGACCGATATCTTCTGGCATGCCCTGCTGCCGGTCACCTGTTACACCTATGGCTCACTGGCGTACTACAGCCGATTCATTCGGGCGAACATGCAGGAGGTCATTCGGCAGGATTACATCCGCACCGCGCGAGCGAAGGGTCTGGGGCCGATCCGGGTGCTGTGGCATCACGCGTTTCGCAACACGCTCATTCCATTGGTTACTCTCATCGGACTAACACTGCCGACGTTGCTGTCGGGGTCGATCATCATTGAACAGATATTCACTTGGCCCGGCATGGGGCGGTTGTTCTTCGAGTCGATTCGTGAGCGGGACTATCCCACGATCATGGGGCTGACGCTGATGTTCTCGATCCTCACGCTCGCCGGACAGTTGCTGGCGGATGTGCTGTATGCGGTCGTCGATCCCCGCGTCCGACTGGAGGACAAATGACGGGCGAACAAAACGTCATCGACCCGGAAGGCGAGCCGGCTCCGACTCCGGCGGGACCGTTGCACGCGGTCGTCCCGAAGTCGCCCGGCTTCTGGAAGGAGGCGTGGCGACGCTTTCGCACGCGCAAGCTGGCGATGGTCGCACTCGCGTTCGTCGTCCTGTTGGCGCTCATCGCCATCTTCTCCCCGGCCATCGCGGGGACGAAGCCGGTCGTCGTCAAGTACAAGGGCAATCTGTACTTCCCTGCCTTGGCGTACTTCAACGGTTCCTGGGAGAATCCTGTCTTCGCCAAGGACAAGTTCCGTAAACGATACCCGAAGAATCTCGAAGAGAAGGATCCGGACCACTGGGCCATTTGGCCGCTCTCCTTTAACGACCCCTATCGACGTGTGCAGGATGGTGAGTGGCCCGATCGGTCGGGCAATCCCACGCAGATCGACGGCCAACCGAGCCGTCTGAACTGGCTGGGGACTGATCAGCAGGGCGTCGATGTTTTCGCTCAGATGGTGCATGGTTCGCGAATTGCGTTGCTGGTGGGGTTCGTCTCGATGGGCATCGCCTCAGTGATCGGCGTCGTGGTCGGGGCGTTGGCCGGTTACTTCGGCGGGTGGGTGGACACACTCCTCTCGCGGGTGATCGAGGTTGTCCTGTGCATCCCCACGCTGGTGCTCATTCTCGCGCTGCTGGCAATCATTGAGCAGGTCACGATCTGGCACATGATGGCCATCATTGGTGCGACACGTTGGACGTCTATCGCACGGCTGACGCGGGCCGAGTTTCTCAAGCTCAAGCAAATGGACTTCGTCGCAGCCGCACGGGCGACTGGCATCGGGCCGATTCGCATCATGTTCAAGTATTTATTGCCCAATGCGTTGGCTCCGGTGCTGGTGCCGATTACGTTCGGTATCGCATCGGCCATTCTCATCGAGAGTTCATTGAGCTTCCTCGGATTCGGCGCTCCGCCACCCAATCCGAGTTGGGGCACGCTGTTGAGTGCGGGGCGATCGAACTATCAGTTGTGGTGGCTGATCGTGTTTCCTGGCACGGCCATCTTTCTGGCGGTGCTGGCATACAACCTCATTGGTGAGGGACTGCAAGAGGCGACCGATCCCCGCCTGCGTGACGCTGACGGCTGATCGTGTTCGTTCGTGGTGTATCAAATGGCGGTTGACTGGCGATTGACTTGATTGACCAGCCGCGAGAGAATACGGGCGGATCGAGGACATCCTCGTGAATGCCCCATCCAGTCACTCCTGAATTCTCGGAGCTGTGAAGATGCGAAATCTCCTGACTTGTCTCTCCGTCTGCCTCTTGTCCAGCGCTGTCTTGGCTGGCGACGTCGATGTGAAGAACGTCCATCTCTGCTGCGGCGCGTGTGTCAAAGGCGTGAATGAAGCCCTCAAGGATGTGGAGGGCTTGAGCGGCCTGAACATCGACAAGGACGCCGGCTCGATTGTCTTTCAAGCAGAGACTTCGGAAGTGGCCAGGAACGCGATCACCGAGTTGGCAAAAGCAGGATTCGCCGGCAGAGCAAAGATGGGCGATGAGCGGATCAAACTCCCAAAGATCGACGTTCCCAAGGGCACGACCTCAAGCGCATTTGCAGTCAACGACGTTCATCTGTGCTGTGGGGGTTGTGTGAAGGGAGTGAAGGAGGCCCTGAAGGATCTTGAGGGCGTGACCGAGGTCGGGGGCGACACGGAGACCGGTGTTGTGACCATCAAGGGCGACGACGTCGATGTTCGCGGCGCCGTGCGAGCGTTGCGAAAAGCAGGATTCAATGGAACCCCCGATCTCGATCAGGGAACCTGAGAACGTGTTTTGAAATTGCATAAATGAGGAAAAAAGGCTACGGCTCCATTCGTTTGACATCACTCATCGGAAGGAACCGTAGCCATGAAATGCAGGACGCAGTATTCCAGTGATTTGACAGATCGGCAATGGCAATT
>JAJDEJ010000267.1 GCA_029259815.1 Planctomycetaceae bacterium
TCCCGGCTGAGCACCGAAGTCTCGGCGTGGTCGAAAGCAACCAACGGCAAACAACGCGGCGTGGACTGGCAGTTCCGCGTCGACGACGCTCGCATCAAATTGAAATCACTCTACCCCAAAATCAAACTGTGACGATCCACTAGATGTCGATCCACGGATTGCTTTTGCACCAGACTGGTGAGTTTCGTATTCGGGTCATTGTTCTCAGGTTGAGGCGTCAAGGTCAATTGGTCAGGTTGCGAGTGGCTTGCCGGTGTAGGTCCAGCGGTAGGGTTTCGCCATTGTGCGGTTGAAGTATTCGATGAAGTCCAACAGGCGTTGTCGCAGTGCATCGACCGACGGGAAGTTGCCGCGTTTGAGTACGCGACGCACAACCACGCTGAACCACAGTTCGACCTGGTTCAGCCACGAACTGTGTTTGGGGATGTAAACGAATCGTATCGTGCGTTGTGGCGAAGAAAGAAACGCCTGCCGAGTTGCCTGTGACTTCAGAATTCCGGACTTGCCTTTCACACCGAGTTCCTCCGCCGACAGTTTCAGGCCTTCCATCGCGACCACCCATTGCACCAGGCTTTCCGATTTGTGCGTGTTGAGCTGATCGACAATGAAACGCCACTTCGCATCCGGGTGAAGAGCGACCGTACGTTTGCAGTGTTCCAGAAAATCGGATTCGTTACGTGTCGGACCGATTATGGGCGAAACAGATCGCCCCGTCACGACATCGAAACTTGCGATCAGACACAACGTGCCGTGGCGAGAGTATTCGAACTCGATCCGCTCTTGCTGACCAGGCCGCATTCTTTTTTTGGAGCCTTCTGTTCGAGCGCCTGGACGCTCGTCATCTCATCCACACAAATGGTCTGAGTGTTCGAGTCTTCGGCCAGCTCCGCCGCATCAGCATAGCACTCGCAGACTGTTCGCGTCTGCTCTTCAAAGACCGCCGGATCCTTCTCGCGCGTGTTGAGCCAGTAACGCGATTTGTGCGGTTGAAGCTGGGCCTCACGCAACAAACTGCTGAGGTGACTGGTCGACATGGACGTGATGATGCCACGCTTTACAGCTTCATCGATGATCTCCTGCAGCGTCCAGCGAGCCACCGGACGACCGCTGTCTTCCACCGCTTCACACGCGATCGCGAAGATCATCGTCAATTGTTCGCCGGTGAATGTGGCCGGCCCGCCCCTGCGTTGTTCGTCGCTGAGGACCTCTTCGATCGCGTGAGATCGCCTGGCAGGCTCTTCAATTCCTTCAATAATCGTGAGCCGTTCAAATGCGTTTTGCCAACGCCGTCGCCAAACTCCGACCTGATCGTGCCCAAGACCGACGATGCCTTCAATCTCAGAGTTGAGCTTCCCGTCAAACGCCAGCAGAATGACCGATGCCCGCTGCCGCAATCGATACGCCACAGTTTTCGAACGACTGAACTTCGCCAGAACAACCTGCTGCCGCTCAGTAATCACAACCTTCGCTGCCTTGCCTGACATCAGAGACCTCCCTGTCCCAAGTCAACATGAGTCGACTGAGAAGAATCCGATATTCCAACTGTTCAAGCCAGATCAATTCAAAGAATCACATCTAGACATTCAAAGGCTTTCCCCCCTCCACAAGTGGCACCAGTCGTCACGGCGGAATTGCACATCTCCGCGGTCTGCACTGTTCATGTCTTCAATCCGGAAATGGGCTCGCCATGATAGACGTGGTGTGGGCGGTCGAGTTTATCTTTCCAGACGACCGTTCTGGGCATACCCAGAGATTCGTAGATTGTGGCCGCCATGTTTTCTGGTCGCTGAATATCCGATGTCGGATAACCGCCGATCTTGTCAGTCGAGCCGATCACCGTTCCGCCCGAAACGCCTCCACCGGCGAAGAAGACCGTCTGCACTGCGCCCCAGTGGTCGCGGCCGGGGAGTTTCGAAACGGCGCCCTTGAACGTAAATATCTTGGGGGTGCGACCAAACTCTCCCGCCATCACGATCAGCACCTCGTCAAGCAGTCCGCGTTCGTCAAGATCGTCCAGCAATGCTGAAACGGCCCGGTCGGTTGGAGGTAACAAGTAATTCTTGAGGTTGCCAAAAGAGGCTTCGTGAGTGTCCCACGATTCATCATTCCCCAAGTTGACCTGAACGAGACTCACTCCCGCCTCAACGAGTTGCCGCGCCATCAAGAGCGACCAACCGAATGAATTGCGGCCGTAACGATCCTGAATCGTTGCATCAGCAGCATGAACATCGAGAGCGCGGCGAACATTCTTTTGGAGAAGGAGTGAGACGGCCTCCTCTCGATACATGCCGAACGAACCAACACTCGCCGAGCGATCGAGATGACGTCGCTGTTGTTCGATTGTTTCCAGCAGATCGACCCGCTGCGAGAAGCGATCGCGAAGAATGCCGTGCTCCAATGTCAAGCGGGGAGCGTTAAAGTCGTAGTTCTCCGGCTGAAAGGGTCCTTTCCAACGATGAAAGCCGTATTCAGGAAATGCGCCGTGAACGTATTCACTCGAGCGAAAACTGTTTGCCTCAATGAACCAGGGGTCATGCTCTCTGCCCATCACTCCAGCGAACTGTCCCGGAATCATACGACCACTGACGTGGACCAGCTTCTCTGGAAGCACTGCGGCCGGGGGCAGATTATTCCGGCGCGGGATGACTCGGCCGGCGATTGACGCGATACAGGGCGAGTCGTTCGCTGTGGGTCGATTTCCGTCAAAGCCACGTGGTGTTTCAGATCTTCCGGTCAGCATCACATGATGCCCGATCGAGTGTTCGTTGAACGGGTGTGTCAGTGAACGGACCATGGCCCAGCGATGGCTGCGCGCTGCGAGTTCCGGGAGATGCTCGCAGATTTGAACACCCGGTGTTTGTGTGGCGATAGGTTCAAACTCACCTCGGATGCTGTCCGGAGCATCCGGTTTGGGGTCGAAGCTGTCGATTTGTGATAGCCCGCCGGAAAGGAAAATGTAAATGACAGCCCGTGCACGCGTGACGGGCAAGGAATCGTCAGCCATCGCACGCAAACCAGCAACGTCATTCATCCCCAAGCCGAGCAAGCCGATACTTCCTGCCTGCAGAGCCATCCGCCGACCAATGTGCGGATGTCCAAAGACATCTTGAGAACTTACACACGTCATCTGTCACCCCCTGGATCAGGTGAGATGGGTCGTAGATCATCCACTCTCAATATCGCTGTCCTCTCACAATGTACAGGAAAGACCGTCGTTTTTCACGGATTCCCTGCTCAGATGAGTTGCATCGGTATTCCACACGGACCCAATTCTTGGATTATCACACTGGCACGTCGGTCAATTTGATTCATGCGGAACCACATCCGGTGGCTCGTTAAGACTGCACGGGCGACCGCAAGCGGAATTCTCTCGATCCATCCTAACGCACGACCCGATCGGCGATGATCGGCTGTTCACATGGCTGATGCTTGCACGCTCTGGTGGAGGAGACCAACGCGCGCCGGCAGTGTGGCGGAAAGGAACTCCTGCAGGGATAATAGTCAGGATGAAGATGAAGTACCCACTCCGTGGGTCCACGAGAGCGTGCTGCGTGAGACTCAACACCAATGCTGAAATGCTGGAGCACCGACTATGACATATCAGAGTTTCCTTTATCTCTGCTTGGCAGTCATAGGGGCTGACGCAGAGAACAGTACGCTTGCAAAACGCTTTGTTGTGGAGCACCCCACTCTGTTGAACCTCGGATTTGAATGGGAGATTTCCGGGGATGCCAATCGGAACGCGACCGTCGCGGTGCAGTATCGGCCGGTGGGTGAATCCGCCTGGCGGCAGGCGATGCCGTTGGTGCGAATTGGAGGAGAGAACGTGTATCGACGCCGCGAGAATCTCGACTACACGGTTCCCGATGGTTTCGCCGGCAGCATTCTCAATCTGGAATCAGGAACGGAATACGAGTGCCTGTTCCAGTTGACCGATCCAGATGGGACGAGTGGTGATGTGACACACATTGTCAAGGTGAAGACCCGTAGTGAACCGCAGCCTTTCAAGAACGGGCGCAAACTGCATGTCTATCCTCCTGACCACGAAGGCGCGCGGGAAGAACCCGGCTTCTCCAGCCTCTTGCAAGCCTACTACGGTGCCGGACTGGGTGACTGGAATGTCGTCTGGGAGCGTCGGGCACAGCCGGGTGATACGATTCTGGTGCATGCCGGACTCTACAAGTCGGACCGCTTAAACTATGTGGCCCCCCAGATGACGCCGTTCGACGGCACGATGTCTCTGACATTGAAAGGAACCCCGGAAAAACCAATCACCATCAAGGCGGCCGGTGATGGCGAGGTGGTTTTCGACGGTGCGGGCAATCACCGGCTGTTCGACGTCATGGCCTCCAAGCACCACATCTTCGATGGCTTGACGATTCGCAACACCGACGTAGGCATCTTTGCCGGCCAGAAGGAAGTGCTCGGCGCGGTCGGCCTGACAGTGAAGAATTGCCGTTTTGAGAATGTGGGGTTCGGCGTCTGGACCGAATTCGCCGGTTCAAGCGACTTCTACATCGCGGACAATCTGTTCCTCGGCCGCGACGATCGCTTTCGGCTCATCGGCTGGACAGGCCCTCTTTGGGCGAGTGCCGGGCCGTATGGCTCCCACTCGCTGACCAGTTACTATGCCATCAAGGTCTATGGACCAGGGCATGTGATCGCCCACAATGCAGTCGCCTATTTCCACGATGGAATCGGCATCTCAACTTATGGGACACCCCCACAAGATCCCGACCAGCGAGCCTCCTCGATCGACATCTACAATAACGACCTGCATCTGTTGAATGACGACTTTATTGAGACTGATGGCGCGGCTCACAATGTGCGAGTCATGAACAACCGCGGGGTGAACGCCGCGCACGGAGGGTACAGCTCACAGCCCGTGTTTGGCGGACCTGTGTACTTCATCCGCAACCTTCTCTACCACGTCCCCTCAGGCGTTGCCTTCAAATTCTCGGGCAAACCGGCCGGGCTGTTTGTGTACCACAACACGATCATTGGCGAGCAAGTCGCGCGCGATCCCTCCTCTAACGTCCACTTTCGGAACAATCTGTTTTTGGGGAGGGACACTCCCGGACGCGGTATCATGACCTGGGCCAACGCCACCGATGCGTTCAGTTCGGACTACAACGGGTTTCGCCCAAACAAGGGGGTCGCAGAGCAGTACACGTGGCTGGGACCCGAATTGGGGCAGCGGTTGTATGAACCCCAGTCCGACGACTGGAAGAGCTTTGAAACACTGGCCGACTTCCGTGCGGCGACGATGCAAGAGACTCACGGCATCGAAGTCGATTTCACTGACTTTGAAGATCTGGTTCCCCCCGATCCGGCCAAACGTCACGCGGTCTATCACGCCGTGGACCTCAACTTTGAGCTGAATCCATCCAGCAAGGCGGTCGATGCGGGCGTCCTGATACCGACAGTGAATGAAGATTTTCAAGGTCGTGCGCCAGACCTGGGCGCCCTGGAGGTTGGAAAGCCCGAGCCAACGTATGGGCCTCGGTGGCTCAAAGGACAACCGTTTTATCGCTAACGGTAACGCACAGGTTTCGACTTAACAGTCGGCCACGTCGATATGCAGGACGCTCGTCAATGAAGTTTCGCAGTGCTGATTGCCACGACATTCTGAAGTTTTTTGTCCGAGGTCTCGACACGGACCAGCTCAAAATCCAGATCGACGCCGAGTGCGATCGTCGGCTCACCGACTGTCGCAACGAACGAGCCAGTCATTCAAGCAAGAAGGACGCTATACTTTGATGGGACTCACTCTCCCGTAGGATGCACACATGGTTTTTCCGCTTGACGATGACAATACAGATCGCGTCTCGTTCCCGATCGTCAATGTGGCCCTAATCGTGGTCAACGTACTTGTTTTCGTGTTGTTGCAAGGGATGGGCAACAACATGGGCTTCACTTACGCCTTCTCCACGGTCCCTGCGGAAATCAGCACTGGATTGGACGTTGTGACTGAGGACCGAACAGTTCGGGTGGACTCGGTCGACGGACCGCAGGAGGTCACTGTTCCGGGCCTGCAAGAAACGCCGATCCCTGTGTATCTCACCATGCTGACGTCGATGTTCATGCATGGTGGGGTCATGCACCTGTTGGGAAACATGTGGTTTCTATGGATCTTTGGGGACAATATCGAAAACGACCTCGGGTGGGTCCGGTACCTCTTGTTCTATTTACTTTGCGGCATCATCGCATCACTGGCCCACGTGCTACCGAACATGACAGGTCCGTCATCCACGATTCCAAGCCTCGGTGCATCGGGAGCAATCTCCGGTGTGATGGGAGCGTACTTGGTGCTGCATCCGCACCGGCGTGTCACGGTCTTGCTACTGCGTGTGGTGACACAAGTGCCGGGGTTTGTCGCAGTCGGTCTGTGGTTCGTCTTCCAAATCATTAGCAGCCTGGGTGGTGCAAATGGAGGGGTCGCATACGGTGCTCACATCGGTGGATTCGTCGCAGGAGTAGTGCTGGCAAAGCCGTTCATGATTGGTCGCAAGCGTCACAGTCCTGAGGCGTGGCGCGATCGACGTCACGTCAATCGAATGGCTTAGACCATTTTCATGGTTTCTGTGCAGGAGCTTGTTCGCGGAATGACCTCTGCCTGCGGCACGGCCCTCCTGCATGACACCGAAAAACAACTTTGGAATTGCGCTAGTCAGCCAGCACGATCTTGTCTCAGCTTGATCACCCGAAGCACAGCTCGGAGTGTGAAGTGCCCGTGAGGTCAAGAAATCTGAAACGACATTCAAATGGCGTCGTCATCGCTGTTTCTGTGAATCCCGAGAGCCAGACATCGACCGAATCAAGAGATGATCTCAACAGCTTCCATCGATGAACACGTGAAATTGGCGGGGGACCTTGCCGAACAGTTCGAATGCGCCCCCGTATTGATGCGAATCGTTCCACGTCCGTCATGGTCGTGCGAAACTGCGACTTTGCTGAGTTGGGGACACCACGACCTCCAGAACGAAGTCGTTACTTGCCAATGCAATACAGGAAAGTGTCACTCCGCAAGTACAACTTGCTGTTGGCAACGATTGGGCTGGCGTTGAAGGTGCTAGCGTCGTCGAGTTTGTTGTTTGCCAGTTGTTCGAATTCGGGCCTGGCCGCTAGGACGTACGTTCCGCCATGACGGGTGACGATGTACAGCTTGCCGTCGCCCACCAATGTTGATGCGTAGGGCTGGTCTGGAAATCGTTTGGCATAGACGACCTCACCATCTTCGAGCCGCAGACAGTAGGCAATCTTATTGCGGTCACTCACCCAATACAGATGACCCTCGTGAATTGATGGTGATGTGACGTTTGATCCGGCTTTGGCTTCCCAGACTCGATGTGATTCCGTGACATCACCCCGGCCACCTGCGCGAATGGCGATGGCCCTCGAACTGCGGCCTCCAATGACGTAGATCACACCCTTGTGTGAAACGATGCTGGGACAAACGTAGTCCTCAATTCCATCGCAGTTCCACAACTGCTCACCGGTTTCGGGATCGAAAGCGAGGATCTTGTTTCTGACGCTGACCACCAATTCCTGCTTACCGCTGGCAATGTCGACCAAGTGTGGTGTATTCCAAGAGGCGATCATCCCCTCAGCTCGCCAGGCTTCATCGCCGCTGTCCTTATTGATCGCCACGAGTGAGCCGCTTTCGACGCTGGCATTGACGATCACCAGATTCCCGAACAGAACCGGCGACGTACCACATCCCCAGCCATGAGTCTTCTCGCCGACGTCAGCTTGCCACACCTGCTTGCCGTCAAGATCGAACTTAAAGACACCGGACTTGCCGAAAAAGACATAGAGGTGTTCGCCGTCGGTTGCCGGTGTCGGCCCGGCGTAGCCGTGATCCCGCACCCGTTCTGATTCAGGTAGTCTTGGCTGGACATGTTCATCCCAAACGATCTCTCCTTCGGTGCTGAGGCAGACAACATGGAGTAACAGGTCTTCCATGCTGCCCGGATTTTGGCGATCGACGCCATATCCGCTATAGCAGGTCAAGTAGAGTCGGTCACCCAGCGCAATTGGGCTGGAGGCGCCAAAGCCAGGAAGGGCTGTCTTCCAGGCAAGGTTTTCTGTCTCACTCCACGTCAGCGGCAAGTTCTCTTCGTTCGTTTTACCTTGACCGCCCTGACCGCGGAATTGAGGCCACTCGGCAGCCTCCGAGCAATCCGTCGCTTTGCTGAGAAGGAGTGCCAATACGACACACAAATGCGTTGTCTTCATCGAGAGTTCTCGTTATCGGGAGGCAGTCTCAGGAACCGGCACACAATGTCGCCGAATCTTATACGCCGCCACTGTTCGGGAAAAGCAAGAAGACCATTCGCTGTTCCTATGTGGCGAGACAAGAAGGCGAATACGTCCAACTATCGAAGAGCATGGTTGAGTGTCGAGAATCGCTCTTCATGTCGGAGCAAACCGTTCCCAGCCGTGCTCTCTGTCACGACATTCTGAAGTGTTCCACACGAGTTCTCGTCAGATGCTGCTTGAGCAAGTGGGGACTTCGGTGTCATGGCCCAGCCATCGTGCAGATCATCGGACGGAGATGCCAAGCTGGCGGAAATTCGCGCATCACAGTCCAGAATGTCGTGAGAGACTGCTGGGCAAGACATCTCCAAACGAACGAGAATCTCGCCTCCTCGAAACATTCTGCCAACACCAACCAACAGGAGGCCACGTCGGAGGAGTTTTTTCACCCTACGCTCTGGAAGGCCGAGTGTGGCAAATGGGTGTTGTGCTGATCGACGTAAAATGTGACCAGCTTCTCGACCTCGGGCGTTCACAGAGAGCTTGTCGTTTTCAGCATCATCCCGGACTGTCGAGAACTCGGACAGAGAATGTCAGAATGTCGGGGCAAACAGCAAAGCAAACAGCACTGAGTAAGGGTGCGTTCGTAAATAAACTATCGAAGTTCTAGTTCTTACGTGGGGCGATTTGATAGTTCCAATCACCGTGGAACGCATTGCGTTTCAGTTTGATGGCGTTCATTTCGGCATCACGGATTTTGCGCCCCTTGAGA
>JAJDEJ010000268.1 GCA_029259815.1 Planctomycetaceae bacterium
TGACAATGAGACAACCACTTGAGGCATTACGACTTACGACTATCTATCACCCGCGCGTGAGGCCGCACATCTGCAGCCGACAGGTGATAGGCAGAAACTTCCTATAAACTAGTTATTTGCTAAACAGAAGGAACGACATGACCAGGCGATGCACCGGACGGGCGACTGCCTGCATCTCGTTCATTTTCTTTCATGGTTTTACCTTTCTAGTGGTTAGGCCCGCCGGTGATCTTGGTCGTTATGCCTGAAATGCCTGACCCAAAGACTGCACTCGACATCTACAAGGCGATCATCGACGAGTTCGTAAACAAGACTCGCCGATACGGATCCAGTTCGCACGTGGCGGAGAGCGGGTTCTTCTCGAAAGCCCCGGCCCATGGGAAGTTCAATGAGTTCATCGAGACCTTATCTCCATTGCAACGAGAACTCCTATCGGAAATGCTGCAGGAAGAACGGGACGGTGCGATTCATGATCTATTGGCAGCCTTGTCCTGGTGGATAGACTGCCAAGATGTTGGGCTCACACACCAGGGGAAGCCAATGCCTGTCGACCTCAGTGGCGTGGGATTGCACGGAGACTACGTTGGTCGTCGGGATGGTTGGGAATGGCCATCGCAACACGAGGCCGAGGAGGCATAACCAGTCGCTGGACCAGAGTCGCCGATCTGGTTGGAATCAAGCCAAGTAGGTCCGGCTTTCGCCGGACGCAACTATCGGTTGGTGCCAATTCTTCATTCCCGTCCGGCACAGCCGGACCTACATCGCTAGCCGTCCTTGCAACTAACAACCTTCACCGCAGCACAGCGAGGAGGTTGCTCCAGTAGTCGGTCCAGAGAATGGGGCCGTCTTCGAGTTCATTGAAGGCGTCCGTGGCGAGGATGATCTGTTCGTCGATGGGTTGACGCGAGAGAAGCATCCAGTGGCAGTGCTGTGTTCCTTGCTCTTCATTGGACTTGCCTTCGACATTGGCTGAGTACATGCCGAGGTGTTCAGCGAGTCCCTGCACGACGGGCCGCAGGTCGAAGTGGATGTTCGACACGTGCACGCAAAGGATGCCGTCGTCCCTGAGATGTTGAGCGTACAAGTCTCCCGCCTCGCGAGTGAGCAGATGCGTCGGGATGGCGTCACCGGAGAATGCGTCGAGAACGAGAACGTCGTACTGCTGATTGTCTTCATGTTCGAGTGACAAACGGGCGTCACCAAGGACGACCTCGGTCTTGGCCTGTGAGTCAGGCAGATAGGTGAAGTAGTCCTCAGCCAGTCGGACGACTTCGGGGTTGATCTCGTAATATCGCACAACATCCTGAGGCGTCCCGTACGTGGCGAGTGTGCCGACTCCGAGCCCCACGACACCGATGCGACGCTCTTCACCCGGTCGATGATGCTGCATGACGGCGCCGACGCCTGATTGGGTGCCGTAATAGGTCGTGGGGATCGTTCGTCGGTCATCATCAAGAAACTGCATGCCATGCAGAATCGCGCCGTGATACAGACCGCGTTTGGCAAGTTCAGCGTCTTCCTGAACACGCATTACACCGTAAAAATTTCGGGTCACAGCGATGGACTCGCCGACGAGATGCCTCGCGTGCCGCAGCAGGCCGACACTCAACATGCAGACCACGACACCGATCATGACCCATGCGGGTCGTGAGTCGCCGTGGTACAGCATGCTGGTTTTGTCCCGATAGTAGATCGCCGGCATCACCAGCATGCAGGCGAACAATCCGATGTGCATCTCCCAATAACTGTCAAAGACATAGGGTGCGATCAGCCCCACAAACAGTCCGCCCACAGCACCGCCAGCGGAGAGCAACAGATAGAACGACGTGAGGTGACGCGGCCCGGGCTTCTGGGCAGCGAGTTCGCCGTGACAGACCATGCAACAGAAGAACAGCCCCGCCAGGTAGACCATCACTTGCAGAATGATGGAGACTTGAACCCCACCAAGGAGCGTGTTGATCACTGCAATCAGTGTGACGAAGAACAAGGCCGCGTACGTTTTGCGGGAGTACCAGCGGTCGCCGTCGAAGCAGAGGATGAACGACAGCAGATAGATGGTTAGCGGAAGAATCCAGAGGAAGGGAACGGTCGCCACGTCGAGGCAGACTTGATTTGTTGTCGCCAGCAACATGACCGATGCGACAGCCGCGAGTCCGCACCACATCAACCGATCGCCCCATGTGGGAGCAGGGCTGTCGTCCGCTTCGGTCACGGCAACGGATTGCGTCGCGATCGTCGAGCGCCGTAGCAGGCCGATGCTACAAACGATGCAGAAGACGGCGAAGGCTCGAAAACCCCATGACCAGATCTCGGCTTGCACCGGTGATGCGAACGCCGGTTCGACGACGAACGGGTACGTCACGAGTGCGAGGAGCGAGCCAATGTTTGAGAGTGAGTACAGTCGATAGGGCGAGACACCCGGCGCTTGCAAACTGAACCAGCGTTGCAACAGCGGACCGGTTGATGAGAGCAGAAAGTACGGCAGTCCGACACAAGCACCGAGCAGCAGAATGATGCGCAGCGACGGATTGGCAGCCGGGTCGGGCTTCCATGAGGCGTCCGGAGTAATCGGCAGCAGCATGGCCGCACCGAGTAACAGACACGCATGCACGATGGCCTGCCAACGGGGAGAGAGTTTCGTCGATGTGAGATGGGCGTACAGATAGCCTGCGAAGAGCACGACCTGAAAGAACAGCATGCACGTGCTCCACACGGCCGGACTGCCCCCGAACCACGGCAGGATGAATCGACTGATCAGAGGCTGCACCTGAAAGAGCAGGAATGCGCTGCCAAAGATCGTGACCGCGAACAACAGCAGCACGCCACGACCTCGATCGGTCGTCGTGGAATCAGCACTCATGGGAGCCTCAGACAGCAGAGAGAGGGACTTGGCGCAGAATGAGAGAAAGCAACAAACGCACGTTTCTTTCCCCAAACCTAGTTCACGTAGCCAACCAACCGAGTCAGAACTGTCTGTTGCCCAGGAAGGACGTGCCGTCACAATCGCTTCAAGCTGCGTGAGCGTTGCCAGCGGTCGGCCCTTCGTCGTACGCTAGCGATGTGTCAACCAGACCTGTCGCCCACAATCGGAGCCTCCACCCATGAAACACTGGCTGTCCGTCTTGTCCCTCACTGCCTTTGCCTTCTGTCACCGAGAACCTGCCGTGGGAGCACCAACCTCCGAACCCTTTGGCACCACGAAAGACGGCCAACCCGTCGAGATCTACACACTGTCCAACGAGACAGGCATGACGGCGAAGATCATGACCCGCGGAGCGACGCTCGTGGAACTTCATGTCCCCGACAAGGACGGAAACATCGATGACGTCATCCTCGGCTTCGATGACGTGTCCGGGTACGAGTCAGACGCCAACCAGTACTTCGGCTGCACCACCGGACGCGTCTGCAACCGCATTGACAGCGGACAGTTCACACTCGATGGCAAGACCTACACGCTCGCCAAGAACGACGGCGACAAACATCACCTCCACGGCGGGGCCGACCGCAGCCTCGACAAGGTCATCTGGAATGCCAAGCCGTTTGAGACCCCAAGGGCAACCGGAGTGGTCCTTACGTACACCAGTCCGGATGGCGAAGAAGGATACCCTGGCAACCTCTCAATCCGTGTGACGTATCGAGTCGAAAAACAAATGAACGTCCTGAAGGTTCGCTACGAAGCGACGACCGATCAGCCGACACCGGTCAACCTGACGAATCATATGTATTTGAACCTAGCAGGTGCAGGGACAGATTCGGTCCTTGATCATGTACTCAAGATCTTTGCGATTCAGTATACGGTCACCGATGAGGAACTGATTCCCACAGGAGAGATTGCAAGCGTGGAGGGGACGCCGCTCGACTTTCAAAATGGGGCACGAATTGGCGACCGCATTGACGAACTGACCGAGACGGGGGCCAAGGGATACGACCACAACTACGTGTTAGATCCCCCGCTGGGGGGCAGTATCCGTTCTGCCGCCACCCTGCGTGATCCTCATTCCGGTCGTGTCCTGATCATTAACACGACGGAACCAGGCGTGCAGCTCTATTCAGGAAACTTCCTCAAGGGACAGACCGGAAAAGATGGCAAGATCTCTCCCTACCGCAGCGCGATTTGCCTAGAGACTCAGCACTTTCCTGACAGTGTGAATCACGAGGACTTTCCGAAGACGATTCTTAGACCCGGTGAATCTTTTAGGTCACAAACGGACTACTTGTTCGTGGTTCGAAAGTGACCCGGTCAGTTCGTTCGATGCAAACTGAAATCAACTCACATGAGAAGCCAAAGAATCTGTCCATCCATTGACCACAGTTCGACGTGTGAGTGGCCGATGACTTCACCGCCGATAGTTGAGCGGCGATGCCTGAGAACCGAAGACGTATCGTATGGCCCACCGAATCGGTGCAATCCAGGAATGCTGCCGTACTTCACAGTGAGCACACTGGACGGGACGCCTCAGGACAAGTAACAGTGGCAGTTCGGCGACATGAAAGCTGCACGCATCCACTTCTGAACACAGACAGTGGCGACAACCTGACTTTGGCATCAGAAGTCTCTTTGATAACCATACATCCTGTCAGCACTCCGTCATGCTACTAAATCCGCCATGGTGCTAATACAGTCGGCCCGTCGGACTGTGGAGACACATTGTCCTTCTCTCTAGCGAAAAGTCACCATCAAGTCTTATCCAGCCCTTTGGATCATCTATTGAAATACTCTTCCCGAGGCTGTGGCAATCAATCGCGTCTCACAATACATCTTATCGACAGATATGCCGACGGAAAGGCCTCGAAATACAGTCTCTCCGTGGAATGCAGTCCTAACTCATAACTCTGAAAGACCTTTCGGCAGATTCTACGAGGCACATATTCCACGAGGCACATAACTCTTCAGCGCGTTACGGTTTCTCCAGGCCGTTCAACGAGGATTTTCCGGCTACTCTCCCCAGAATTCTGCAGGGGACTTCCGCCTCCAGAATGGTCGTCATTCGGGACCGGCGAGGAACCACTCGACCAATCGTCTGCCCGATGGGAGTGGTCTTCAATGCTGGCAGCAGACAATGAAGCGGGTACCCATTTAATCGATTGAATCGGTCAAACCGGTACCCGCGCAGAACGTCAGGACTATTGATTATTTGAACTCAGATGCAGCGTCGTCGGAAGCCTGTTTGAGCTTTGTCCATGCCTCGGCAATACCTTGTGCCATCTCTTTCCACGCCGCATCGCCTGAGGACTTGAGCTGTTCAAGCTCCTCAGAGAACTCACTGCGTCGTTGTTCGAGTCGCTGCTTATTCTCTTCCCAACGAGCTTTTGCATCACCCGTCAGCTCGGCTGTCTTGACCTCAAGTTGAGCTATCTTTTCATCAAGCTCAGCGAGTCGTTGCTCGGCGGTCTCCACCAGCTTGTCTTTGCTCTCGACTGCCCAGTCAGAGACAGCGTCTGCCGCTTCGTCCACTTCTCGACGTCCACGGTCAGTTGCAGACTCCTCTGAGATCTCCTCAGGCGGCAGAAGTGATTCGTCTGGAGCGGGCAGTTCGGGTGAGCGTTGTTCGTCAGGCGCCAACTCGCTCTCGGGCAGCGGTTCACCCGCTGGCGGCTTGTGGGCTGTCACCGTGGTTGAGCCGGCAGGCGAGTTTGTCACCGGGGGCGAAGTTGAGTCCGCACACCCGACGAAGGACAAAGCGATGGCTGACAGCAGAAAATGGATCCGATACATGAGCGTCCCCTCCTCATCGAGAGAGTTTGCCGGCGTCAGACGGTCTTCGAATCACGCCAAGCGGTTCCGTGTGATCACGGGCAAACCGCCAGCATCAAGTCCCTGACAGCCAGCGACACCCATGACATGACCATCTGCATGATACCCGAACTGAGCGCCAATTCTAAAGTTCACGAAGCCGGTATGAGTCCGTTATGACGTAAGAGGGCTGCAGGACTGGGTTCACGTCCTCGGAAATCCCGATAAATGTCCATCGGATGTCGACCGCCACCCTCGGACAACACCGTGTCTCGGAAGCGATGACCCGTCTTCTCGACAGCGACGTCGTCATCGAGACCAGCTTCCTCGAAAGCCGCGAACGCGTCCGCACTCAACACCTCAGCCCATTTGTAGCTGTAGTAACCTGCTGCATATCCCCCGGAGAAGATGTGTTGAAATGAACAGAGAAAGCGGTCAGCCTCGAACATCGGCAGCACGCTCGTCTGTTCCATAATCCGCCGCTGAACGTCGAAGATCGTCTCGTCGCCGTCCGGGTCGAAGTCGGCATGCAGAGCCATGTCGGTCATACCGAACGTCAATTGCCGCAACATGTCGGAGCCTGCCCGATACGTGCGGGCTTCGCACACTTTCTCGTACAGTTCCTCTGGCAGTGGCTCGCCCGTTTCGTAATGGGACGTCATGCCCATCAAAGTGGGACGGTGATAGCACCAGTTTTCCATGAACTGACTGGGAAGTTCGACCGCGTCCCACTCGACTCCACTGATGCCGGCTGCGTCCGGGTAGTCGACAGTTGTCAACATATGTTGTAACCCGTGACCAAACTCATGGAACAGCGTCTCAACCTCACGAAATGTCATAAGCGAGGGCTTGTCACCCACCGGAGGCGTGCAATTGCACACGAGGTGTGCAACGGGAATCTGCAACCCCGACTCTGTCTGACGACGCGTCAGACAATCGTCCATCCATGCCCCGCCTCGCTTATTCACGGGGCGGGAGTAAGGATCGTAGTAGAAGGCGGCGATCATCTCCCCAGCTTCGTTCTGGATGTAGAAGTACCGAACGTCCTGATTCCACTTGGGAGCCTGATCATCAGCCGCGACAACCGTGATGCCGAACAGTCGGTTGACCAATGAGAACAATCCGTCGAGAACTCGTTCATGTGGGAAGTAGGGTCGTAGATCCTCTTCGGAAAATTTGAACTTCTGCTCGCGGAGTTGGTCAGCCCAATAGGCGATGTCCCAGTGACCCAGCGGTTCGTCCTGACCTCGTTCAGTCGCGAGGTCCTGAATTTCCTGCAGATCGGCCTGCGCGCCTTCCCACGACGCTGCACGCAGGGTCTCGAACATCTCCTGGACCGCAGCCGCATCTGACGCCATCTTCTGTGAGAGACTGACCTCTGCATAGGTGTCGAAACCGAGCAGCCGGGCTTGCTCTTTTCGGAGCTTCAGAATACGCCTGCACAGGTCTGTGTTGTCGAGTTCACCCTCTGACGCCCGCGTGACATACGCCCGGTACACCTGTTCGCGGAGTTCACGCTTGCGGCTGTGCTTCATGAACGGAATGAAACTCGGTGCTTCGAGCGTGATTCGCCACGGCCCCTCCTCTGGCGTTGCGTGACCGTCGTCATCCTCTGCGCTCGCCTCATTGTGAGCCTGCGCGGCCATCTGCAAGAGCGATGAGGGCAGCCCCTCAACATCGGCGAGATCCGTGATCGTCAGCGACCATGCTTTGGTCGCATCGAGCACATGATTGGCGAACTGTGTGCTGATCTCAGAGAGTTCGCGGGCGATCTCATTGAACCGTTTTCGCTTGTCACCCGTCAATCCGATTCCCGCCAACTCTGCGTCCAGCAACTTGTCACTGACGATCCGCTGTTGCGCCACTTTGAAGCTCGCCCATTCGTCCCCCTCTTTCATCGCCTTGAGTGCTTGGTACAGAGGCTCACTCTGCTTGACCCGCAGACCGAAATCCACCATTTGGGGCAGCACAGCTTCGTACGCCTCACGCAGCTCGGGTGAGTTCTTCACGCCGAAGAGATGGCTGACCGGCCCCCAGGCATACTCGAAACGGCGACCGATCTCGTCCATTGGCTTGATGAGGCCATCCCACGTCGGCGTGACGTTCTTCTCCAACGCCTCAATCTGTGTGCTTGCATCGCTCAGCACTTGCTCGACCGCTGGCTGAACGTGTCCTGGTTCGATCCGGTCAAACGGAGGGAGTCCGGAGATCGCCAGCAGAGGATTGTCATTTGACGCAGGTTGTTCGCTCGTATTACGTTCGGTCATTTGCGGACTCCATTCAGGTAATCAACTTCACTGCGGCAGGGTATCGGCCATCGATGCGGCTGTCTATCATTCTCCCGTTCAAGCCGACTCGCACGAGCGTGCGATCAACTCTGTCGGCCCCCCATTGGAGAGAAACATGTTGCGACGATTTTCACTGTCCGGACCGCTCGCCTGCGGCATCTTGTTGACCGCATGTCTGGTAACCCCTGCCGTCTCACTGAGGCAGATTCACGCTGACGACGAAGCCACAACACCGGAAGATACACCGGATGACACCATCGAAGTCCCCGAGGGAAACGATGCCGAGACACTGCTGACCTTCCTCCAATCTCTCGGTCGCATGCGGGCCGAGTCTCCGACGCCAGCGGGATTTCGAGCGCACTTCAGAAAACTGCTGGTCGCACTCGATGAGGTCCTCCAACGTGACATCGATCAGGAGACGGCTCAGTTGACGATTCGCATGATGTCTCAATGCTTCGACATCATCGGACAGTTTGGCGACCGTTCAGCTGCAGAGCAAAAACAGACCTTCATCAACGACCTCAAACAGAGTGAGCGCCCGATCCTCGCGCAGCAAGGACGCATTTTGGATGTCGAGTCGCAAATCACATCGCTGGACACCAGCGACAAAGCCGCTGTGAAATCGTTGATGGATCAAGTCATCAGTATTTTGGAGGAACGACCGCTGACAAAAGCTCATGGGAGCTTGGCGTACGGAGCGATGACGGCCATCGAACAGACGGGCGATGGTGAACTGGCGATGAGTGCGGCCAAGGTCTTCGGCGACGCCCTGCGGACGAGCGACGACCCGGCATTCGCCAGTCTGGCCGCGACGATGGAGGGCTCGGCCCGTCGCATCAATCTCAAAGGGAATCCGATCGAAGTTGCCGGCATCACAGTGACAGGTGAGGCTTTCAACGTCGAGGACTGGAAAGGCAAAGTCGTGCTTGTCGACTTCTGGGCCACCTGGTGCGGACCGTGTGTCGCCGCCATGCCCGAACTCGTCGCACTCTACGAAGCTCATCACGATGCGGGTCTTGAAATCGTCGGCATCAGCCTCGACGACAGTCGCACGCAGCTCGAGGAGTTCCTGCATCAGAAACAACTCCCCTGGCCCACCCTGTTCCACGAAGGCGCCGGGCAGGGTGGACAAGACCATCCCCTGGCCACGCATTACGGCGTCTCGTCCATCCCGACCGCATTCCTCGTCAACCGTGAGGGCAAGGTCGTCGCAACAGACCTCTACGGCGACGCCTTGAGCGAAGCGGTGACCGAGTTGATCAAAACCGAAGAGTGAAGGTTCAGTCACACGAGGATCGCGATGAGCGATGATCACGAACAACCGCAACAAACTCGAAACGGCTCGATTCTAGTTGTCATCATCGTGCTGATCATCGCGTATCCACTGAGTCTTGGACCGATGTCGTTGTTGGTAGAGCTCAGTGTTGGTAGAGCTCGGTGCCGTCTCCAGCAGCAATGAGTTTTGGACGATATTTTATCACCCCGTCGCTGTCGTTATGGATCGGTATCCTGTTGTGCTGGATGTCGTCGTGAAGTATTTGAAAATGTGGAGAGAATTCGCTCCCTCAAGCATATTTGACATTCCGGAGAGATAGAGAATCAGCGTGATATTTCTGGAACGGTATCGCCTCCAGTAGGGTAACTCAGCTCAAAGGAGCATCCAATGATGTGGAGTCACCCCACAAAGCTCGTCCTCCTGGCGGCCCTGACGCTCACCATTTGCCAGTCCACTGCGAGATTACATGCAGAAGACGTTGTGGCCGGCGACAGGGGATCGCGCCCCACGGCTGAAGACTCTCAATTTCTGGTGAATGTACCCATGAAGACTCTTGGCGGACGACAACTCTGGGGCGATGTGCTGTTCTTTCACGACTGGCGGATTCAGCAGAACATTCTTGATGGTCACTTTCGACTGTTGGATGGTGACGACGTACGGCAGGCGTGGGGGTCGTACGAGGGCTGCCACGATCGGCTGGAGGAGATCAGCAAGGAAGAAGGGCTCAAGCCCATGTCAGGCAAAGCCGTCATTCTGGTGCACGGCATCATTCGTTCGTCCAAGTCGTTCGATGCGATGAAAGAAAAACTCAAGGAGTCTGGCTACCTGGTCTTCGGCTTCGATTACCCGAGCACACGTGTCGACATTCCAACCTCCGCCGGTTATCTCAAACGATGCGTTGCCTCGCTCGAAGGCATCGAGGAAATTAACTTCGTCGTCCATAGCATGGGTGGGCTCGTCGTCCGGGCGTCACTCGAAGACGGGCACGACCCACGAATCCGCCGGATGGTGATGCTGGGCGTCCCTAATCGGGGGGCTCGTATGGCAAACCTGTTGCAGAAGAATATCTTCTATCGAACTCTGTATGGACCGGCAGGCCAGCAACTCGTTGATCATGAGGAAGGCCTCATCGCCCGGCTACCAACCCCTGCCTTTCACTTCGCTCTCATCTCCGGGGCAAGAGGCACTGCCAACGGGTACAACCCGCTCGTCCCTGGAGATGATGACGGCACTGTGTCACTTGAGAGCACCAGACTGCCTGGTGCTTGCGACTCGATGACCGTCCCAACTCTGCATTCCATACTGATGGGCGACAAGAACGTCATCGCGAGCACCGATCGTTTCCTGCGAACGGGTGCCCTTCGAGAATCGAGTGAGACCCAGCCGGTGCCTGCAAGGGAAGCAATATCGGAATCCACGACATCCACCTTTCCGCAGACCTCGGCGCAGTGAGCACGACCTCAGACTCTCCTTCGTTCAACCCTGCAGAAGCAACTGCCGCTGCGGCCCTCATCGAGCTGGCACTCGCGGAAGATCTCAACAGTGTCGGAGACATCACCTCTGAGGCGATGCTTCCCGCTGAGATGACCGGAGAGGTCAACATCGTGTCTCGTGAAGCTGGTGTGCTGTCAGGGTTACCGATCGGAGAGATAGTGCTGCGACAGGTCGACAGCGATTGTGCGTGGCAGCCACTCGCTCAGGACGGAGAGCATCTTGAAGCCGGATCGGTCGTTGCGTCACTGTCTGGCACAGTCCGCTCCCTGTTGACAGCCGAGCGGACGATCCTGAATTTCCTGACCCACCTCAGTGGCATCGCAACCCTCACTCGCACCTATGTTGACGCTGTCGCAGGCACGAAGGCTGTGATCCTTGATACCCGGAAGACCCTGCCCGGCTGGCGGGTGTTGCAGAAGTATGCGGTCCGTTGTGGGGGCGGCACGAATCACCGCATCGGGCTGTGGGACGCTGTCCTCATCAAGGACAACCATCTCGCCGCCCACGCTCAGAACTCGGGGCGGACGCTCGCAGACGTCGTCAGGTCGGCGCGTGAACAGGCTCCTGCTGGAGTGATCATCGAGATCGAGGTCGACTCGCTGTTGCAACTGGCCGATGCGATCCAAGGGGCACCGGACATTGTGTTGTTAGACAACATGAACCCAGCACAGTTAACGGAAGCCGTCGCCTTGCGTGACCGTGAATCGCCTGAAGTGCTACTTGAAGCCTCCGGCGGAGTGAACCTCGCTACCATCACCAACATCGCCCGAACGGGCGTCGATCGCATCAGCATCGGTCGCCTGACGCACTCAGCTCCCTCTCTCGACCTCGGCTTCGACTGGCGGTGAATCAAACCGACAGCTCGATACGTGGGATCAATGACTGTCTGGCCATTGTTCTTCAGGCTCGGCCCGAACACGTCATCCCCGCGAAGGCGGGAATCCAGTGCACGCGGAAAAAACCTCTGAGTGTCTCCTGATGCTCAACGCCGGCTGGATTCCCGCCTTCGCGGGAATGACTGGATTGTGAAGGAATCCTGCGTCCTTCGGACAGTTGTTAATCCCACGCCCTCTGCCGTCGAACGACATCAGAGATGTCGGCTGAGGAGCGAAGTCGCTCCGATTTCTGTGGAGTTTCACCTAAAGTGGTGACATGCCAACGCCCAACTCACCGCTCACTTCGCACCAACCCCCTCTCCCTCGCCTCGCAAGTCTCGCGTGGGTGATCGTCTTCGCGTTCTGGTTCTACTCGTTCAACCTGCCAAATGCCCAGACGACTGACGGCTCGTCGGTTTATCGACTGGACCTGTGGGTCAACCTCTCCGACCTCCTGCTGGAGAACGTTTTCCCCACACGGGACGCAAACTCATCTCCGAGCGGTTGGCGATTTCTCCTCCAGCGGTTCGACCTGCTTGCTGTCGCAGGGTTTATCCTGGCGGGGGCTTGGGGACTTGGACATCTCGTCCTGCGCTTGATCGGTGTGCGAGACAAGCTCGATGCGGTCGAAGGAAACGTGTTTGCGTTTGGATTGGGGCTTTCGGGACTGTCGCTGGTGACTATGGCAATCGGTGTCGCGGGTTTACTGAGCATGTGGTTGATGGGTGGGCTGATTCTCGCTTGTGTAGTGGGTGAATTGTGGTCGCGGACCAAGAAAAAACGGATGTCAAATACTGTTGCCAAGCCGCAAGCGGGGGATGAAGGGCCCAGAGAGATCAGCACGGCGGCAGTCGTCGTGGGGGTCTGCGTCCTGCCGTTTGTGATTGCCATGTTGCTGGGAGCCATGCTGCCTTCGACGGACTTTGATGTGAAGGAGTATCACCTCCAAGGTCCGAAGGAATACTTTCAGCAGGGTCGTGTGATGTTTCTCCCCCACAATGTGTATACGAGTTTTCCGTTCCTGACTGAGATGCTCTCGCTGTTGTCGATGGTGTTGCGGGATGACTGGTCTCGAGGAGCAATGGCGGGCAAGGTGGTGCTGATGGCGTTCGCACCGCTGACTTCACTCGGATTGTTCGTAGCAGGTCGTCGTTGGTTCGGCCCCACGGTTGGCTGGCTGTGTGTGCTCGTGTACCTCACGACACCGTGGGTCTATCGGATCTCGATCATCGCTTACGTCGAGGGGGCCCTGTTCTTCTATCTGTTAGCGACACTGTTGGCTGTGCTGCGTCAAGATATGCACAAACGAATGGGACTCGTCGCGGGACTGCTCGCAGGCAGCGCGGTCGCGTGTAAGTATCCGGGCGTGTTGTCAGTGGCAATCCCTCTGTTTGGCTGGACCATCTTTTCGACTCTGCGAAAAGATGGTCTCAAACGCTCAGCACGGGTCGCAGTCCTGTTTGCAGTTGGGTCGATCATCACATTTGGTCCCTGGATGCTCAAGAACACGGTCGAGACGGGCAACCCGTTGTATCCACTGTTGTACACGGTCTTCGGTGGCGAAGACTTGAGCGACTCACTGAATGCCAAGTGGCGGAATGGTCACTCTCCACCAAAGCATCTTCTCGCCAACCCGACACACATCCCCGGCGACCTCTGGCGTCATGCGATCGATGTCGCCGCCAAGTCCGACTTGCAGAGTGTGCTGGTCTTCGCCTTCGCTCCCTTAGCAATGATGTGGACACGTCAGCGCAAGCTGGTGGCCGGACTCTGGCTGTACATCCTCTGGATCTTCCTCACCTGGTGGGGACTAACGCATCGCATTGATCGCTTCTGGCTGCCCTTGCTGCCGGTCGTCTGTTTACTGGCCGGTGCCGGGATGGGATGGCTGCTCGGAGTCGACCGAGAGTCAACTGACGCTCATGATGAGCCGCAGCTCGAATCGGCTCAGCTGCTCATCGGAGGTCTCACGTGCCTGATCGTCGCTCTGTCCCTGCTCTTCAACTTGGGATACGTCACATCGCCGCTGGCTGGGAATAACAGTTACCTGCTTGATCATGAGGCCGCAAAGCAGCAAGCCACAACACCGAGCACCGCTCTGCTCAATAAAATGGACCTTCCGGATGATGCCCGAGTCCTCTTCGTCGGTGAAGCGCAGGTCTTTGATGCTAAATTCGATCACGTCTACAACACGGTCTTCGACGTCTCAATCTTTCAAGAATGGCTGTCGGCGACACCCGAACTGCCGGACGAAGAGCAAACGCTACGATCAACCGACGAGATCCGCTCAACGCTTCGCGAGCATGGCATCACCCACGTGTTCGTCAACTGGCAGGAGATCTTGCGCTATCGCGCTCCCGACTCTTACGGGTATACCGACTTCGTCACGCCACAGCGGTTTGGTGAGCTGGTTGACATTGGAGTGCTGAAAGAGCAGCCGATCGACCCACAACTCGCTTGGATTCTGTGGGAATCAGTTGGGCCTGCACAACAGAAAGAAATCACGAACTGGGGTCCGTCGTTGCATCGACACATGAGGGGTTACGAGATCCTGGTCCGCTACCAGTTGTATACCGTCGAATGAACGGCCAAATCGATATTGAGTCGTGTCCATCCCAAGCCGACATCTCTGATGTCGGTCGACATTTCAGACGTCTTCTCCGAATTGCTGCTTCAGCAATTCCCGCTGCTCGGTCGCGGAACGGATCGAGTGCGTGAGAACATCCGGGATCACATGTGATTTCGACGGATCGTCCTCTGCCTGCTTGGCGACAATGACTCGCTTGAGTTCTTGAGAGGCTGACGCATCGAGGTTGATGGAGTCCTCGGGATTGATGTCGTAGAGATCTGTCATAACTGTTCCCTGTGTTCGCCCATTCGATTTGACTGGCCCTATTGTCAATCGCCACGCTCCGGTTTGCAAGGTTTTTCGCCATCAGAGCCCCCACCATCGGGGAAGGACCAACGTCGGATGCTTCAGAAACCGCAGTCCGTGTTACTTTCACTCGGTCTTTTCTCCCTTGAGCTCCAAACGCTCCGCAATGCTGTAAGTGTCCGCCTCGCGAACCGTGTTGGCGACGATCAGTTCTGCCAATAGCCCGAGAGAGATCGCCTGAAATCCGAGCAACGTCGCCGCCATCGCGTAGGCCAGGAACGGACGCGTCCCGATCGGAGAAGGGTCCATCACTCCAAAGACGTTCATCAACATCCACAGGAGTGAGAGGTACAACAGCCCCAGCATCCCCAGTCCGAAAAACAGCAGTCCGAAAGCCCCCAGCATGTGCTGCGGCCGTTGACCGAAGCCGGTGAGGAACTTGATCGTCAACAGATCAAGGAAGCCACGCAGAAATCGGCGGACGCCGTACTTCGAGTGACCATGCTCGCGGGGCCGATGATTGACCGGCAACTCGGTGACGCGAAATCCGCGAGCGTGAGCCAGCACCGGGATGAAGCGGTGCATCTCCCCATACAGGCTGAGTTCGTCTGCCACGTCACGTGTGAACATCTTGAGTCCACAGTTGTGATCGTGCAGTTTGAGACCGGTGATCAAGCCGATCAGGCCGTTGAAGACCTTGCTGGGGTACACCTTGTGCCACGGGTCGAGACGGCGAACCTTCCAGCCATTCACAACGTCGAAACCCTCGTTGATCTTGGCCATGAAGTCGGGGATCTCGGCCGGATCGTCCTGCAGGTCGGCGTCCATCATCATCACAAGTTCGCCATTGGCGGCGCGCATGCCGGCGGTGAGGGCGGCCGCCTTCCCGAAGTTGCGACGAAATCGCAGGCCCCGCACGCGAGAGTCCTGCTTCGTCATCTCCCGAACGGCATCCCACGATCCATCGGTCGACCCGTCGTCCACGAAGATCAACTCACATTCAACGCCGTGCTGCTCTGTCGTTGCATCGATCTGACGATGCAACTCCGACAGGCTCTCTTCCTCATTGAACGTCGGAATGATGATCGAGAGCCCCTTTTTCGTGGGGGATTGCATGGTTTTGCCTCCGACTGTCGATACGTCATTCAAATCAGCGAGACACAAGACACATTGCCGAGGAGGACCGAGTCAAGCCAATCCGATAGAATATAAAGAGGGAGCGACGCACCACACGGGTCCTCGGCAGGTCCATCAC
>JAJDEJ010000269.1 GCA_029259815.1 Planctomycetaceae bacterium
GTCGTACGTGTCGTAGTCGGTCTCCCGTTTGACGAGAAGACACCGTGCGAGGTGGTAGAACACATTGAGATCCGCACGGTCATGCCCCATAACGAGCGCTTGGATCAAGGCGAGCCACTCGGTGATGGTGACCTTCAGGCCGAAGCGTCGGAGGTGGTAGAAGAAGTCAACGAACATGATCGGGCTGATCGAAAAGGTAGCTGGATTCGCAAGAATTCAGCCGAGTTGTTTCGGCATGAAGTCTGAACTCTTGCGAGTTCAGCTACGGACGGACGGGCGGACTTCAGTTTCTCATGGCGAGGACCGCTTCCACGTCGTTCTCGCGTTTGAGTAGAACTCCCAGGAAGGGCATCTCGGCGGCGAGTGACTCGACACTGACGCCGCCGCGACTGAGGGCGGCGATCCAGTCGACGAGTTCACTGGTCGATGGTCGCTTGCGAATCGCCGGCAAGTCGCGGAGCCAGTAGAAGCGGAGCAGCACCTGTTTGAGTAACTCTTCCTCCACATCCGGATGATGCACGCGGACGATGTCGGCCATGACGTTGCGATCGGGGAAGGCGATGTAGTGGAACACACAACGACGCAGGAACGCGTCGGGGAGTTCCTTCTCGTTGTTGGAGGTGATGATCACGATGGGTCGCTCCGCCGCGGTGAACTGTTCGCCCGTCTCGGCGACAGCGAAGCTCATGCGATCGAGTTCATGGAGCAAATCATTGGGAAACTCCATGTCGGCCTTGTCGACCTCGTCGATCAACAGCACGACCCGTTTGTCACTCGTGAGTGACTGACCGAGCGGTCCCCGTTTGATGTATCTGCGGATGTCGCTGATGTCGCCATCGCCAAAGCGGGCATCGTTGAGCCGTTGGACCGTGTCGTAGACGTACAGCCCGTCCTGTGCTTTGGTCGTGGATTTGATGTTCCACGTCAGTAGCTCCATCTCCAGACTCTCGGCGACCGCCTCCGCGAGCACGGTCTTGCCTGTGCCCGGCTCACCACGAATGAGCAGCGGCTTCTCCAACGCAATCGCCACATTGACCGCATCACGCAGTTCGGGGGTGACGAGGTAGGTGTTTGTTCCTTGAAAACGATGGAAGCTCATCGAGGCTCCTCGAGGCGTGAAACGAAAGCCGTTCAGTATTGCAGGACGGGCGACCGAGTGCTGCGCTGGGTGCTGCGGATTCCATGGCGAGGGGCAGTCGACATGGAGTGGTCTGTCCCTCTCCCCTTGAGGGAGAGGGACAGATTCCGAGCCTTGGCGAGGAATCAGGGTGAGGGGCGCGGCTGGTGTTGATTGTCAAATCTGACCCGCCGCAAACCCCTCACCCTGGTCTTTCGCTAGAGCGAAAAACCGTCCCTCTCCCTCAAGGCATTGGTATCTACACAACTCAATAGGGACGAGATACTCCGGGGACGCTCGACTTTTTCGGCCAACTGGCTTGGATTTCTCGGCGATGTCCACCCGGAAATGTCGGGTGGACCCTCCGCTGCGTGTTGCCCGTTTGTGAGTCATCGAAGGTTTCAGGAAGGGTCCACCCGACTTTTTCGGAGTCCATCAACGAGAACTCATCGCGTTCAGGCCGAAAATGTCGAGCGTCCCCGGCCAAGACTTATGTAGAGACCTATGCCCTCAAGGGGAGAGGGGTGTCATGGATCACGAATCGTCGACTGCACCCCCTGTCGCGAGCCGTCCATCTGCTCAACAGTGGTCGCCAGGGACAGGTGGACCCTACGAGGGATGCCCGCACTGCGGAGGGTCCACCCGACGTTTTCGCAGCGACCGCGACACACATAGGATCATCGATTGGCGAAAACGTCGAGCGTCCCCGGCAGCGCGGACTCAGCGTGAGTCGACCGGTCGGAGGAAGACCTTGCGGTGGACGTGGTAGATGCGGCGGAGTTCCTCGATGGGCGAGTCGTGGTCATCGACCCGAATGTCGCGGAAGCGATCTGACTGGCCGTCGTAGCCCCAGTTCTTACGGACGATCAGCAGAGCGGCGGATTGCATGCCACGTCGGTCGCCGCCCGCTTTCTGACCCGCGTCGAGGGCCGCGAGCAGTCGCAGGGCAAGGACGCCTTCGGTTTGCTCGAAAGCGTGGGCCATCTCTTTCACGACTTCCGGGCCGGCGAGGATGTTGCCTTGGACCGCATAGTTCTCTCCGGTCTGGCTGCCGGCCCAGTCGAGACACTCATCACCGGTGAAGGAGGCTGTGCGGCCCTGAGCGTCAACGATGCCCAGTTGCCGTGCGGCGCGATCGGGGTCTGCACTGGTCATCACCGCGATTGCTTCTTGAGGTGATTTTCCGGACGCAAGGAGCTTGAGGCCGTCGGGTCCGAACTTTGTGTTCGCGAACGACTGCGTTGCGACTGCACCGACGCCGGACTTGGCGAACGGCACGATGGCTCCTACGCCGGGGAGTCGTGACTGGACGGCGATCCCGAGTTCACGCGTCTCTGGATCGAATGCAACGATCGAGAATGTGGCGACCAAAGGGGCCGATTCAGCAGGTGCGTTGTCAGCCGGCACTTCCTGAGCGGTGACCGTCATCGCTGTCATGCAGCTGATGGCCAGGCAGTGCAGGCATCGAGTCACGGCTGGCATCCAACGCATGTTGCGTCTCTCTCGCACCAGGGCAAACGGTTGTTTCATCGTGGGGGATGTCATCAGGAAGAAGCGCTTCCGTTGGGCGCGGCTAAACGTTGTGATCGATCGCCGTTCATCATGCCGCGGTTACTTCTCGCCGGCAACCACTTCGGCCACATTCTGGCTGTGGTCGCGGACACGTCCGTATGCGTTGAGGGCGTTGAGGTGGGCGACGGTGACCTGGGGAGCAATCTCCCGGGTCGACAGATCGTCCAGATGCTCTTTGCGAAGTTGCTTGATCTGCTTGCGAATCTGACTACTGACGGCAGCCAACTTGCGAATTGCGTCGGGATTGTCGTCGTGGTACGCGAGATTGACTCCGGTCAGGTACTCGGTTACGAGAGCGTGCAGGTTGCGAAGTTCCTCTTGCTGGCGGTCATTGAATCGCAGGTTCACACGTCGTAGCTTCTGGTCGAACTTCAGGATGGTGTCGATATAGTCGCTGATCGACTCGTATTCATCTGCGAGGCGCAGTTGTTGCCGTGCTTCGTCGGCAATGGCGAGCGGGACGTTGCCCGAAAGCAAGTGAGTCACAAATTGTGAGACTTCGTCCTGGACGTTGTCGAGCACCTTTTCGCGATGCTTGAGGCGTTCAGCCAACTGAGTCTCGTGCTCCGGTTGATCGAGTAGCTCGGCCAGCCAGTCCAGCATCTTGACGCATCCGGTCCCCATCTTGAGGATCTCGTTGCGGGACTGCTCGATTGCGAGCGTGGGAGTTTCGAGCATGCGGATGTCGAGATCTGTGAGGTGCGGTTTCTCTTTCAGCACCTTGCCCGGAACAACACGCTCTAACAGGCTCGAAAACATCCCCACGAATGGCATGAACAGCAGTGTGTTGGCAACGTTAAACACGCTGTGGGTCGTCGCAATCTGCATTGTCACATCCTCCGGCACGAGTTTGAGGATGAGCTCGACATACCAGGGAAACAACAGCGTGATCCAGAACACACCGAGCAGGTTGAAAATCACGTGGAAGTAAGCGGCCCGTCTGGCGTTCGTAGTCGCCCCCAGGGATGCCAGGATGGCGGTAACCGTCGTGCCGATGTTCTCGCCCAGCACAAGCGCAGCGGCTGTGCGATATTCGATCACGCCGGTCAAGGCGAGCGTGATGGTGATGCCGAGAGTAGCAGATGAAGACTGCACCATCATTGTGAGGATGCAGCCCGCTAAAGCACACTTGAGCACGCCGAAGTAGTTGTCCGCCTGGAAGCGATGGAACCACACCTCAAACTCCGGAGTCTCCCGGATGACTCTACAGGCTTCTTTCATGAGTTCGAGGCCAAAAAACACCATCCCGACTCCCATGAAAAACATGGCCCAGTATCGCCAGCGGTCCCCCTTCGAGAAGAGATACACAAACGCAGATCCCCCTAAGAGTGGGAGACCATATTTCCCGACCTTCAGAACCAGGATCCAGCCGGTGATCGTCGTGCCGACATTCGCTCCCATGATGACGCCGATGGCTTGCGTGAGCGTCATCAGGCCGCTGTTGACGAATCCGACGACCATGACAGTCGTGATCGAGCTGGACTGGATCACACAGGTCACCAGGACGCCAACCATCGTCGCCAGGATCCGGTTGGTGGTGGCCGCTGCGATCATCCGCCTGAGTCCGGCACCGGCGACAGCTTGCATGCCTTCGGACATGTTCTTCATGCCGAGCAGGAAGATGCCCAGTCCGCCCACAAGGCCGAACACAAGTTCGAAAATCTTATCGACGTCCACAGGAGTATTGGCCGATCCAGGCGAGGAAGGAGGTTGGCAGCGCCGGGATTGTACCGCCCCGTGCCTCAGATGGCACCGGCGTCTGAAGGCATTCGCCAATTATTCATATTTGCGGCTCAAATGTGCCTGACCCAGCCGTGTTGCGAATGACGCGTACCACCTCAAGATCCCGATTTCGTCTGTCTACCGGGAGTTGTGGCAATCATTCTCGCCCTGTCCCTTGGATGAAGAAGAGGTCCGTGTCACAATGGAGCTGTCGCAGGTCAACCTCCGGAACGCCCATTTTGCAATCACATGTCGATCAAATTCCGCTGCACGTGTGGCAAAGCCTACAAAGTCTCTGAAGCCAACGCTGGCCGCAAAATGGTCTGCAAGGGCTGCAAAAAGACATTGCGAGTCCCCAAAGGGACCCCCGTGCCCGCAGCCCCCAAGTCAGAGGAATTCGAGTTTGACGACGATTCGGCCCGCGATCCCCGGTCGGTCACAGCCGCTCCTCCCCCGCTGGTGAACGTCAAGCGCAAACGCCGCCGACAAGAGGAGACTGAGAAGCCACGCGACCCCTCGAAGGGGAGGAAGACTTTTCTCATCGCCGCGCTGGCGTTGTTCGGACTGGCGGGAATCGGTGGCGTCGGGTATGTCGTGGCAACATCAAGCAGCGCCGCGAAGGCACCTGCAGAGCCGCAGATGTATGTGCAGTACAAATCCGAAGAGGGCGGCTTCAGCGCAGATGCCCCGGATGGCTGGGAAACCGATGGCGCTGGTGGCACCGGGGGCCTCCCTCCGTGGGCACGTTTCAAAGATGGCACAGCCAGCATCTCGATCAAGGCGGATCGGATCGGCAACTCCATGAGCGACATGTTCGGCGCGTCACAAGCGCCTGGCGGGCTCGAAGAGATGCCTGACGAACTGACACCAATCGCCAAACTGCACGAATTCCAGAAAGAGAGAATCGCTCTCAACTATTCAGATTTCGAGGAACAACCGGGGAAGAACATCAAGATCCCCTGGGGGGAAGTCCGCATCGCTGAGTTCACGGCCAGCGAAGGTTTCGGCTCGTCTGTCCGGGGCTATCGCATGACCATGTCGAGCGTCCAATGGCAATTCAATGTTGTCGCCAAGTGCCCAAAAAGGAAATGGGACCAGTACCAGCCGATCTTTGATCATGTCCTCCACTCGATCGATCATTGACGGACGATGACAGCTCCCCATCAGTCCTTGTCCGATCTGTTGCGTCAACCCGGTGTCATCGCCCTGTTGGCATTTAACGCAGCCTATCTGCTTGCAGCGACGGTTGTCGCCGCCAGTCGAAAGAACGGGGAGTTTGCGTTCTATCTGGTCGTGATGTTGCTCCTGGGAGCAGTCGTGATCGCGGTCCACCGCCGTGTCAACTTGTCACGTGGCGTGCTGTGGGGACTGAGCATCTGGGGGCTGGCTCACATGGCAGGCGGGCTGGTCTCTGTCCCCGAAGGCTGGCCGATCAATGGTGATATCCGTGTGCTCTACAGTCTGTGGCTCATCCCCGACTACCTCAAGTACGACCACATTGTGCATGCATTCGGCTTTGGCGTGACGACGTGGCTGTGCTGGCAGGGACTGCGTCGCATCCTGGCTGACCACGCTCAGCAGCCGGTCGAGAGTATTCGTCCCACGCTCGGCATGTTGACCCTCGTCATGGCTGCCGGCATGGGCTTCGGCGCGATGAACGAGGTCGTCGAATTCGTCGCCACGCTGATGATGCCCGAGACGAACGTCGGTGGGTACATCAACACGGGCTGGGACCTCGTCTCCAACCTCACGGGTTGTTTGCTGGCCGCGGTCCTCATTCGGATTCGTTACTTGTGAGACGGTCGCTCGATGCTGATCGCTGAAGTCTTTCATTCGATTCAGGGCGAAGGCAGATACGTCGGTGTGCCCAGTGTGTTCGTGCGGACATCCGGCTGCAACCTCCGCTGCTGGTTCTGTGACACGCCGTACACCTCATGGGATCCTGAGGGGGAACAGCGCACGGTCGAGAGTCTGATCGATGAAGTGACCGCGTTCGAATGCGAGCACATCGTCATTACCGGGGGCGAGCCGATGCTGGTCAAGGAACTGGTGTCTCTGACCCAGCAACTCGCCGCAGCGGGACATCATCTCACGGTCGAAACGGCTGGTACAGTCGACCTCGATGTCGAAGCCGACTTGATGTCGATCAGCCCTAAGCTTGCGAACTCCACACCTCAAGGCAGCGAATGGGCCGCGCGTCACGATGAACGACGGCATCAACCGGTCGTCATCCATCGGCTGATCGCAGACTACGATTACCAACTGAAGTTCGTGATCGACACACCGAACGACGCCGCAGACGTCGAGTGCTGGCTGGATCAGTTCCCGCAGGTCACTGCTGAGCGTGTGTATCTCATGGCTCAGGCGATCAACCGTGACCTACTGCGTGAGAAGTCCGTCTGGCTGGCGGACATCGTCAAGTCACACGGTTGGCGGCTGTCACCCCGGTTGCACGTCGAACTCTGGGGCAACACCCGCGGCACGTGATCCAACAAATCTCACAGGGCCTGGTATTCCTGTTTCGTGATGAGACCCGGTTGGGGAACCGGGTACTTGCCATCAGCGTTCGGCATCAGGGGTGAGTTGCTGTCGAGTGTCAGATCGGCGATGCCCGGGGCGAACTCCATCCCTTCGTTCAGAATCTGATCGTAAGTGATCTTCTTCCCGGTGTGAGCCGCCATGCGGCCCATCGACGTCACGAGGCTCGCCTTCGCACCCCGTTCGACCTCGTTGTACGGCAGGTCGTTGCGAATCGCCTCGATCAGATCGTTCCACTCGTCTTGATACGGATTGGATTCGTCTCCCTTGGGCCCGTCACTCTGGTAGGCCCAGACGAGATCGCCCTTGTCCATTTGCTGATTCTTGTAGATGCGGCTCTTCGCCGGGAAGTGCCCTCCCTGGGAGCAGACGGCTGAGCCTTTCGAGCCATGCACGTACGTGGCGAAGTCCTGATAGCAGCCGAAGAGGGTGCGGCCTTCGACCATCATCTTCGTGCCGTCGGCGAACGTGTACTCGGTCGAGTACGTGTCGAAGTTCTGGTCGATGGCGTCCCCCCGGTAGTGACGACCGCCGGACGCAATGGCTTCGACCGGGAAGTCGTTCTTCATCCAGCAACCTTCATCAATGTTGTGAATGAGGAAGTCGCTGTACGCGCCCCCACTGAGCCAGAGGAAGCCGTGGAAGTTCTTGATCTGATACTGGAGGTCGCTCAGTTCACCGGGGTTCGGTGCAACGGGCGTGTTGCCGGTCGGACCGAGCATGCGGTACGCACGAATCAACAGGACGTCGCCGAGCTGTCCGTCCTGGATGCGGTCGAACAGTTCGCCACGCGCTTTGGAGTGACGGCACATGAGGCCGACGCCCACTTTGAGGTTCTTGGCCTTGGCTTGCTCGCCGAGCGCCAACATCTTACGCGTGCCGGGTCCATCGACGGTGAGCGGCTTCTCCATGAAGACGTTCAGCCCCTTCTCGATGGCGTAAGTGAACTGCACCCAGCGGAAGGCGGGAGGCGTCGTGAGGATCACGATGTCACCGGGGCTGAGCGCATCCATCGCCTCCTTGTAGGCCTCGAAACCAATGAATCGGCGGTCCTCGGGAACGTCGACCTTGTCTCCAAATTTCGTCTTGAGTCCGTTGTGACTCAGAGACAACTTGCCGTCGAAGACGTCTGCCATCGCAACGAGTTTGATTGGCTCATTCGGGACTTCGAGGGCATTCGCTGTGGCTCCTGTGCCTCGTCCTCCACAGCCCACCAACGCCACGCGGATGGTGCTGTCCTCAGCGGCATACAGTGACGACGACAGGCTCGCGAGCGTGGACGCGGCTGCGACTGTGCCGGTCGTCTTCAACAGATCGCGTCGGGAAAGCACGGTGGATAGGGAGTCACTCATTCTCAGTCTCCGAAGGAACGCAGGGAGGAGGGTCGGGAAGGATATTGTTCTCACTCGACTTTACCCAAACAACCGACCATTCGCAAAACCGAGGCGAGGTTTTGCAAGTTCGTTCAAAAACATCCATCGGGGAGAGTCTGGATGGACCGGATCGCCTGGGGATTGAATTCCACACGGGCAGGAGTTAGGAGAGGGTCAGCCGAGTTCCCCGCATTGAGATCGACCCCACTTCACGATGCCCAAGCAGATCATTCTTGTCCACGGTCCAGCGATTCGCAATGGGCAGCCGAATCCCCATGAGGGGACCGGTTATCTTCTTCATCCCAAGACGGTGCAGACGCTCGCCAAGTGGCTGGAGATCAACGCATGACGACCCCGCCCCGTCTGTCGATCGTGATCCCCGCCCGCAATGAGGAGTTTGAGCTCGGAGCCACGCTCGACTCTGTCCATACGGCGGCAGAGGCACTCGGTCAGCCCTGGGAGTGCATCGTGGTCAATGACGGCTCAACGGACAGGACAGCGGACATTGCTCGGGAGCAAGGTGCGAAAGTTCTCGACGTCGAACTTCACAACATTGGAGCAGTGAGAAACGCAGGGGCTCGTGCAGCCCTTGGAGACCGAATCGTGTTTCTCGATGCGGACACACGACTTCCGCCTGAGACGCTGCAGGCGGCATGGGGAGCGATGGAGCAGGGGGCCGTCGGTGGCGGAGCCTGGGTCCGTATGGAGGGGCTGAGTTGGTATCAGCGTCTTCTCGTGTACTCGTTTACTGTCTTCTGGCTGCGACTGTGTGGTTGGGCCGCCGGCTGCTTCATCTTCTGCACGAAGGACGCCTTCAATGCCGTCGATGGTTTCGACGAGACATATTTCGCCTCCGAAGAACGCTTTCTCTCACAAGCCCTGAAGCAGCGGGGCCGGTTCGTGATCCTGAGAGAAGTGGTCGTCTCGTCGTCTCGCAAAGCAAGGCTCTACTCGACATCGCAGTTGCTCGGCCTGGGATTCCGCACTCTGATCGGAGGCCGCAAGACCTTGCTACAGCGGGAGGGCCTCGAAATCTTCTATGACGCCCCGCGTGAGTCGACGTAGACGTATTGGTTCATCCAAGCTGAATTGACAGGTCGGGATGGCAGGGTCAGCAGCGAAGCGGATGGCCCTGACATTCGGCGTCCACACGCGCCGGGGCCTTGCGCTTCGCTTCAGACCCCGCCACCCAATGTCGTTCAGCCAGTCAATTCAGGTCCGTTGAATTAGTAAGTACTCAATCAACCTCACCGACTGCGGCGTGCCAGGAACAGATAGATCGCCAACACGATCGCCGCTCCAATGCTCGACATGATCCAACTCGCCGATGGTCCCCCTTTGCCTCCGAATAACACCGACCCCAGGTATCCTCCGGCGAATGACCCAGCGACCCCCAGCAGTGTCGTCCCGATGAACCCGAGCGGCTGCCGACCGGGAACGAGGAGTCGCCCCAGTAGTCCGACAATGAATCCAAAGATAATCCAACCGATGATTGATGTGAGTCCCATGATATCCATTCTTAGTATGTGAAGCGGAACGTTTTACTCGATCGATATCCGCAGGTCGTCGATCAACAGTGAGTCTCCGGGTCGATAATCCAAAATATTGTTGGCCTGGCTCCAAACCAGTTTGAATGTCTCCGGGTCTTCGCCGTTGACGACTTCGAGGAACGCCTGCAGGTTCTCCGCAGATGCGAGCGGACGCCGGAAAGTTCTCCAGCGATTGGTGGCAATCAACGATCCGAAATCAGCCCCGAACTCATGACTGTTGGAAACACCGGGTTCAAATCTGAGCCTGAATGTCGCCCCCATGACATCAGGATCTTCACGGTTCTCGGCGCGGAAGCGAAAGGTGATAAATGCTCTGCGGAGATCATTCAGCGTGATCTGACCACGCTCCCAGCCGGGCATCGTAATCTCACCGGACGTTTCGTTTCCCTGGTAGACAAACCCCAAGACGCTCGGGCCTGTAGGGACTTCTGCAATCTCCATCCTCAAGACGCCGGCCGCTCCCTCTGGATTCATGACCGTGTGATCCTCGGTCATGATTAGCTTGAGGTGCCCGCGGACTCCGCGCGGCAGACGTGCGAAGGTGAATATGTTGCTGTGCACATCTCCCTCGATGACCGGCTCACCACCGTCGACCTGGATCTGTCGGGCATCCGCTGCGTACGAAAAGTCGTCCTCAAATTGGACCCCCGCTGTTTCTGTTGAGACGGAAGCTGCTGCAGGAGTCTGTTGACTTGCGGCACCCTCAGGCTCATCGCCGGAGACACTCCTCAACATCAGCAGGAGTACGATACCCGAGAGCAACGCAGGAAATCGTCCGCTCATCTGTCGTCCGCTCATCTGTCGTCCGCTCATTTGGGGGCCTCGACACTGTCCGAGATGTGAATGGATGTGTGCATGAACAGGGATGGCTGATCAAGAAATCAATTTGTTCATCGGGTCATCAGGGCGAGGGATCAAGTGATCCGGTCTGCTCCTGCAATCGCAACTGACCGCAGGCGGCGTCGATGTCGGCTCCCTTGCGCTTGCGAAGTGTGACATTGATACCGGCTTGTTCCAGTCTGTCCACAAATTTCGTCATTTGCACCGCTGAGGGTGCGTCAAGATGAAGTGGCTCGACCGGGTTCATGGGGATCAAATTCACGTGTGCGTTTCGGTCACGCAGTAACGCTCCGAGTTGACGGGCATGCTCGACCTCATCGTTGATCCCCCGGAGCAATACGTACTCGTAGGTCACCCGACGTCCAGTCTCGGCGAAGTACTCGTCAGCTGCAGCGAGGATTGCGTCCAATCCAATCCGCGCGTTCACCGGCACAATCCGGTTCCGAAGCTCGTCGTTGGGAGCGTGGAGAGACACAGCCAAGTTGTACGGTTTGCCATGCGCAGCGAGTGCTCGAATGCCATCCGGCAGTCCGACCGTTGAGACAGTGATCCGTCGTGCCCCGAGCCCCAACGCCCCCTTCTCGTTGAGTGTGTCGAGAGCCGGCAGCAGGGCTTTGAGATTGGCCAGTGGTTCACCGATGCCCATCACGACGACGTTGGTAATGCGCTCGTCCGGACCGAGCAAGCGATCGAGCCGGAGGACCTGTTCCAGGATTTCACCAGTGGCAAGATTTCGTTTGACGCCGTTCAACCCGCTCGCACAGAACACGCACCCCATCGCACAGCCAACCTGCGTACTGATGCAGACGGTCCTGCGACTGGTCTCTCGCATGAGGACGCACTCAAGATGCTCGCCGTCCGCGAGCTCAAGGAGAAGCTTCTCCGTGCGGTCACTGGCGATCTGGTGCTTCACGACTTCCGCGTCGAACAGGACGAACTGTTCGTGCAGCTTCTCGCGCAAAGAGTTTGGCACGTCATGCATCTCGTCAATGTCGCTGACTCGCTTACCGAAAACCCAGCGACGGATCTGGTCTGCACGATAGGTCTCCGCACCCTGATCGAGGCACCAAGCCGACAAGGCGGCACGGTCGAGATCGGTCAATCGCGGGGAGGTGACAACAGCGGGCATCATGGAATACTGAGTTCGCAAAAGACTGTGGGCACATCTTCCACTGTACGAGCCGCCGTCAGTGGACGCCATCGACTCCAACTCCATCTCGACCATCACCCGAAGAACCCGTGCCTCCAAGAGCCCTTATTCGCCCGATTTTTCCATGGGTCCCAAGATCTCAGAATCCGCAAATTCCTCATGACCGGTCGGGTCGATCGCCGATACCGAGAGAGAGACGTGACACCGCCATTTGTGTGCGTGGACGACCACGGACCGGCACAGAGAGGCTCGGCAATGCGGGATTCAGATCGAAATCGACCGCTCCTACGCGAGCGTGTGGGGATGGCACTCGCCATTGTGGCTGTCGCTTGCCTGTCGAGCGTCATCGTGCAGTGGTCGACCCATTTCCCAGAGGACGAGACCGTTCTCGAACACGCGCTCTTCGGCGATCTCGTTGATGAGACAAACGCGACGACCTCCGAACGGCGACCGCTTCGTCAAACAGCGATCGTGCCGGAACTACAACCCCATCCTGCGTCCGCCAAAGGGCAGGATTCATCCGTGGCCTTGTCGGGAATCGAAGCGGCGAAGAGATCTGAGACGACGCCGTCATTGTTGGTTCCCCATGTTCGATTTTCGGAGCCAGCCGACGCCGAGCCGTCGTCAGTCCAAGCTGTTTCGTACTCGCAAGAGGATGATGCTGGCTGGTTGAGCGGAGTGATCGAAGAAGATGCTCCGCTGGACGCGAGTCAGACGAGATCATCTTCCAGCAATGTCGTACAACTCGGCACCATCATTCCTGACGAGTGACGACGTCGCGTGACCATGTTGATGGCTCTGCTGGTCCTTCGCTGTCGTTTCTTTCTCGATCAATCAGGACAGGATCTGCGATGTACGGCGACTATTGGAATCTTGGCTGTCTGCCTTTTGAGAACAACGGCGATCCGCAATTCTTCTTCCGGGCACCGTCTCACGAAGCGGCCCTGTTGAAACTGCAGTATGTCATCGAGCAGGGTAAGGGGGCAGCTGTGCTCGTGGGTGGACACGGTCTGGGGAAGACCTATCTCACCCTGGTTCTGGAGTCTGAACTGTCGGAACAGTATCGTCCAGTTATGCGATTGATGTTTCCCCGACTGGATGGGGCTCAGACACTGCGGCTGATTGCCAGACGTCTGGGAGCGCAGTTCAACGATCCACAGACCAACTCACGACCCGAACAGATCATCGCCCTGCTTGAGGACCGACTGCGGGAACTGGCTGACGAAGGACAACGCCCGGTATTGATCATTGATGATGCTCACCTGATCGAGTCACCGGAAGTCCTGCAATCACTCGCCCTGCTATTGAATGCAGCGCAAGTTTGCGGGCTGTCGCTCTCATTGGTGCTAGTTGGTCAGCCAGAGTTATTGCCGCATGTCGAGCGCGTGCCAGCACTCAACGACCGCATCCCCGTGCGGACCGCCTTGCAGCCGCTCAGCGGTCAGGAAACGAGTGAGTACATTCATCACCGGCTCCATGTCGCCGGTCTCGACACGTGTATGTTTGATGCAGAAGCCTTGCATTCTTTCACGACCCTGGCGAAGGGGACACCACGACGCATTAACCAGTTGTGCGACCTCGCCTTGCTGGTCGGCTACGCGGATCGCTTGCCCAGCCTGACAGACGCTGAGATCGAGGCAGCCGCTATTGAGCTGACTTGCGTCTCGGTCGACTGAAGTGGGCTCCCGCCTCCAGGGACGTGGAGTCGATTGCGGTCTGTCTCGCCTCTCATGATCGTCATTCCCGCGAAAGCGGGAATCCAGACAACGTCGGGCACATGACGGCACGAACCCTTTTCCGAGGGCGCTAGATTCCCGCCCTGCGCATTCGCGGGGGCAAGCTCTGTGCGAGAATGATGTGGCTCCTTCCGGTGCTCAGCTGCCGATTGGCAATTCTCGCGAACATGGCAGCGTCGACCGTGTCTGAACCGTACGCCACGTTCCCTCCGCTCGTCGTCCGGCTGGGGATTCGCTACTGTGCGGGGCGTGAAACGGATTCACTCAGCAGACCGCCTCCCGTGATGTCCCCTCTGACGATGCCCGAAGACACGGCTCAAGAATCCCAAGACGATCATCGTGGCAGCGTGCGGGAACTGCTGGAAGTCGCGATCCCGCTGATCATCAGTTCCGGCTCGGTCTCGCTGATGCACGTGGTCGACCGCATCTTCCTCACTTGGTGGTCCGTCGATGCGCTCGCAGCCGCACTTCCGGCGGGCATCACTTTCTGGACTGCCATCGCGCTGCCGATGGGGATCGGAATTTACACGAACACGTTCGTCGCCCAATACTCCGGTGCAAATCGACCGGGGAGACTCGTCGCTTCCGTCTGGCAGGGAACGTACTTTGTGCTGTTCGCCGGACTTCTCCTGTTGGGTCTGCTTCCGTTCACGGATGACTTGTTTCAATGGATGGGGCACGAGTCGGCCGTGCAGGCGCTGGAGATCGAATACTTTTCAGTGATGATCTACGGGGCGACGCCCATGTTGCTGTCAGCCGTCCTCTCATCGTTCTTCAGTGGACGAGGCCGCACACGGGTCGTGATGGCTGTCAATCTGTTTGTGGCGCTACTCAACATTGGCCTCGACTACGTATTGATCTTCGGAGTTGATGGCCTCATCGCGCCCGGCGGCGTACGTGGAGCCGCGATCGCGACGGTCATTGCTCAGACCGCAGCAGCCGTCATCTTTGCCTGTCTGGTAATCAAGGCGTGCCGTGAGGAAGGCTTCCCGTTGTGGCAGAACTGGCGACCCGATCGCGAGTTGATCGGACGCATGTTGTGGTACGGCATGCCGAATGGATTTCAATTCTTTGTCGACATTGCCGGCTTCGCAGTCTTCATTGGTCTCGTGGGGCATCTGGGCAAAGAGTCACTCACGGCGACTAACCTCGCCTTCAATCTCAACTCACTGGCGTTCATTCCCATGATGGGACTGAGCACGGCCGTGATGACACTCGTCGGCCAACGCATCGGCGAGCGGGATGCCGAACTCGCCGTCCGCACCACGTGGCTGGCGTTCTGCCTCAGCAGCCTCTACATGGCAGCGTGGGCGTGCATCTACCTGTTTGCCCCGGACGTCATCCTTGCTCCTTATGCTGCGTTCGCGGAGATCGAATCGTTCGAACGACTGCGGCCGATCGTGACCATGCTGTTGCGGTTCATCGTGCTGTATTCGTTCTTCGATGCCATGCTGATCGTCTTCGGGGCGGCTGTCCGCGGAGCGGGCGACACGCGGTTCTCGCTGGTGTTCAGCTTCATCGGTGCCTGGTTGCTGATGGTGCTGCCTGTCTATCTCTTCACCCGAGCCGGCACGCTGACACTGCCGATCGCCTGGTCGATTATCACGTGCTACATCTTCGTGATGGGCATCGGCTTTCTCGCTCGCTTCCAGTTGGGACACTGGAAGTCGATGAGTGTCATCGAGCACGATGCGGATGAGGAAACGGTCGAGGAACTGACGCTGCCGGTGACTGCAACAACTCCCGCAGACGCCGCCGCCGCCGTCTCCGCAGCGGGTGGCGGGCGTGGCGAGTAACAAATGGATGTCTCCATTTGTTGTTGGAAGTTCAGTCGCTCAGAAGAGGTGTTTGAGTCGCCCCCTCTCCCCTCGGGGGAGAGGGACAGATTCTGAAGCGTCAGCGAAGAATCAGGGTGAGGGGTGGGCGTGGATGAAGTGTTGCGTGCAAACTCCAGCGGTGTCCCCTCACCCTGCCTTCGGCGCTTCGCTTGAAGGCTGTCCCTCTCCCTCAAGGGGAGAGGGTGTGTGATCCGACCAATTACGCACGACGTTGCCCGAACGCGACAGAGCACGTCGGTTGTTGACTTGCGTCAACACTACTCGACAGTGATGTCACGCAGCAGCATGTCAAAACCCGTACAGGCCATGTGAGGCATGCGTGACATTGGCAGGCTTCGATGGCTTCCCGAAGTTTCGCTCCGTCCGACGGAAATCCGTCCTAGAGTTGCCCACTGGTGAGGAACTTGACTGGACGAGGGTACACCGTCTCATGCACGCTTCTAATGTACTTTTCGATGATCTGGGCACTCCTGCGGGGATCGATACCGGGTGGTTCCTGTTTGGCTGCGTCGCACAGGGCGAGACGCTGACGCGGGTTCCCGTGAACTCGCCAACGTTCAAAATCGGACGCAAGTCCGAGATGAACCTCACTCTTCGTTCGCCGCGCGTCTCTGGCCACCATGCCGAGATTCTGCTGGTCGGCGAGGCCCTGTTCTTGCGCGACATGGGCAGTCGCAATGGCACATTCGTCAACCGCAAGAGAGTTGATCAAGTGACACCTGTGGGGGAAGGCGATCACATCGAACTCGCCGACATCGAGTTTCGCGTCGAGTATCGTCCGAGTCAGGTCATCCAGCCGGGGGGGCAGGGCACGCTCAACGAGACGATGGACGAAATCGAAACGTTCGAGTCGGCCTGGGTGTTGTCGAAATTGGATGAGTTGATCGACAAACGAGCCGTCGTGCCGCACTATCAGGTCATCATGGGACTGCTGCACAGTTCGCCCCTGGGCTACGAGGCGCTCGCCCGCAGCTCCGTCTCCGGGCTGGAGAATCCGGGGACCATGTTTGAGACGGCCAAGCTCGTCAACCGTGAGGTGGAACTCAGTTTGCTCTGCCGGGCTCAAGCGGTCGAGTCGGGATGCCAGCTTCCCAAAGGCAGCAGTATCTTCCTGAACACGCACCCCGCAGAAAGCCTGCATGACGACGTGTTGCCATCACTCAGACAGCTCAGGCTGGCCGCACCGGAGCACACATTGGTTGTCGAAATTCACGAAGGAGCGATCGATGATCTTTGCAGCATCAGACGATTCATTGATGAACTCAAGGACTTGCAAATCGGGATCGCCTACGACGACTTCGGCTCAGGTCGCTCGCGTCTCGTTGAGCTGATCCAGGCTCCGCCCGACTTCCTGAAATTCGACATCGGTCTCATTCGAGATATTCATAAGTCGCCCCAGCAACAACAGCGGATGCTCAAAATCCTCGTCGAGATGGTGCATGACATGGGCACACAAGCCGTTGCAGAAGGAGTCGAGAAACGTCACGAGGCCGAGTGCTGCCGTGATCTGGGCTTTGACTTCCTGCAGGGTTACTTCTTCGGTCGCCCCAAACCGGTGGACGATTTCCTCTCAACAGGCGACGACGCCGAGGGCACACACACCAGCGGCGATCCGTCCATCGAAACCATGGCCATCTTTGGTCATCCCGAGTAACCGGTCCGACGGTTGAATAGGATTGTCCGTTTAGCCGCGACCATCGGGAGCGCTCCCGATGGTCGCGGCTAAACGGGCATCTCATCCGGAAAGTGCTCGAGCATCGACAGAACCGGGTGCAGGGCAACTTGACCCAGCCCACAGATCGACGTCTGCTCGAGTGTCTCGTTCAACTCACTGAGCATCGTCAGGTCTGCATGGATGCTGCCCGACTCAGCCGCTTCGAGATGCTCGACGGCCCGCTGACTCCCGACTCGACACGGGACACACTTCCCACACGACTCGTTGCGGAAGAACTTTACAAGATTCGTCGCCAGTGGGAACAAGTCGCAGGTCTCATCAAACACGATCACGGCCCCCGTGCCCAACATGCTCCCGGCTGCGCGGATGGCGTCGAAATCGAGCGGCGTGTCGACCTTATCCGCCGGCAGAAAGTTCGAGCTCGCGCCACCCGGCAGAAACGCCTTCAAAGGCTTGCCGTTTCGCACGCCCCCCGCCAGCTCAATCAACTCCCGCACCGTCGTCCCCACCGGCACTTCGAACACGCCCGGTCGCTCAACATCCCCCGAGATGCAGACAAACTTCAGTCCCTTGAACCCCTCCTTGCCCTGCTGTTGCCACCACTCTGCCCCGTGATGCACAATGCTCGTCGCGAGTGCGAACGTCTCGACATTGTTGATCAACGTCGGCTGCCCCCACAGTCCCCGCTGACCCGGATACGGCGGCTTGTTGCGAGGCTCGCCCCGCTTGTCCTCCAGGCATTCGAGCAATGCTGTTTCTTCCCCAAGGATGTACCCGCCCGGCGACACGAACACCTCGATGTCGAACGCGCATCCTGACCTCGCTGCATCGTCACCCAGCACGCCCGCATCTCGTGCCCGCGCCAACTCTGCCTCGAACGCCTCACGTTCTGGCCCATACTCATGACGGATGAACAGAATGCCCCGATCCGCACCAATCGTCAATCCGGCGAGCACCATCCCTTCAATCACCAAATGCGGAAACTGCGCGAGAATCTCCCGATCCTTGAACGTCCCCGGCTCACTCTCGTCCGCATTGCAGACGACATACTTGCGAGCAACCTTCGCGTCCTCATCCGTCATCGCATACTCATCGACCACCGGCCGATTGAGCGTCGCCGCTGCGACCATCTCCCACTTCTTCCCCGTCGGAAACCCGGCTCCTCCCATGCCCTTGAGGCCAGCCGCCGTGAGGCACTCGATACACTTCGCCTTGAGATCATCCAGGTCACCCGCAAGCTGCTGGACTGTACGGTAACGATCTTCCGGTTCCAGGTAGGGGTTCGACTTCGCATGAAATCGAATCGGCCATGTCTCCGGTCCTTCCCACGTCATTGGCAAATGACTCACACCCATCGCACCGTGGATCTCCGACGCAGGAGCTGAGTCACAACGACCGAGGCACGACACCTCATGCGTCTCACCCTCGGGAGCACTGATGCTCCCTGTCGGTCGCCGCATCGCACAGCAGACATCGCGGCAGACATGCACGACCGGCCCTTCCGGCGGTGTGCGACGAAAGTGCGTGTAGAAACTGACAAGCCCCTCCAGCCGATACAACGGAACCCGCAGTCGTTCCGACAATTCGCGCAGCATGTCATCGGAGAGGTGCCCCCGCTCCTCTTGCAGTCGCAGCAATTCGCGAATGAGTTTCATTGTCGACCGACCGTCAAAACGTTGAACGTCGAGACAGTCTACCAGATCACCAGCAACAGACGCACGCCTCCCTCTGGACCCCGAACGTCCGGCAAAGGCTTCCGGCTGCGAATGTCATCATGAGTTGACCAGTTCGTTCAATCGAAACTGAAAACTGATCACTGAAAACTCATCATCTATTCATCTGATCAACCAATCAACTCAAAAAAAGTTGGACCGGCCGGCCCAAACGACGAGAACGGCGACCGGTGATCAGGCGGCGCGGCCAGGACCGTCGACTTGTCATATTTGCAAACGTGACTCCGCCATGTCGCCGTGTCGGCAGGCGGAGCAGCCACAAGTCGACGATGTGAGACGAGCGAGCATGCTCACTGCCTCTAACCACCAGACGTATTCCGTTCTCTTGACAACCAATACGTTCCAGACGGCAGACCCTTACACCCAAAAACTGCAAATTCTGAATTTCCTGAAATTGCCGTTGGGAACGTTTCGACCGCATTCGACAGAACAGCAGGTGGTGTTGTGACCGGGGACCAAATCGCTAGGATGTCGGCAATTATCCGGTTCATTGCTGTCGGATCCATACATTCCAAAGGGAGACGTTGATGCGAGTTCTTGTGACGGGGGGAGCCGGATTCATCGGCAGTCACATCATTGACGCAATGATCGCTGAGGGACACGAGTGTGGGGCACTCGATGACCTGTCCAGCGGCACGCCCGACAACCTACCCAGCGATGTTCCGTTGTTCGAGACCGACATCCGCGACGTTGAAGGCGTCGCCAAGGCGTTTGCGGAGTTCAAGCCGCAGTGGGTCTGTCATCAAGCGGCTCAACTGTCGGTCAGCCGGTCGGTCGCCGACCCGATGTTTGATGCTCAGATCAACGTCATCGGCATGCTCAACATTCTGCAACAGTCGAAGGACGCGGGCGTCGATCGCATCGTGTTCGCTTCATCAGGCGGCGTGCTCTACGGCGACGTCACCGAGCCCGCTCCCGAAGAGACGCCTCCCAACCCGATCTCGCCCTACGGCGTCACCAAACTCACCGGCGAGTTGTACCTCAAATTTTTCGTTCGCGAGCACGGTATGCAAGCGGTCGCCCTGCGATACTCGAACGTCTACGGTCCTCGCCAGAACCCACACGGCGAGGCGGGTGTCGTCGCCATCTTCTGTGAGAAGATGCTGCAAGGCGAACAGGCCCGCGTCAACGGCGACGGCAAGTACGACCGCGACTACGTCTTCTGCAAGGACGTCGCCAACGCCAACCGACTCGCCTTCACGACGGACCTCAAAGACGGTTTCACCGCCTATAATGTGGGGACAGCCGTCACGACCGATGTTAACGAACTCGCCGCAACCGTGCGTGAGCAGAGTCAAAACTGGTTGCAGGAACACGGTCAGGACATCACAATCCCGCAACCCGATCACGGACCCGCCCGGCCCGGCGACTTGCGATCAAACGTCATCAGTTACGAAAAAGCCCAACGCGAACTCGGATGGACGCCGCAGACCAACGTCGCCGAGGGCCTCAAACAAACCGTCGCCTGGTTCGGCGAACGCGTCCATACATAACATCCGTTTAGCCGCGACCAACGAGAGCGCTCCCGATGGTCGCGGCTAAACGACGAATGAAAAACGGAGTGAGTCATGACCACCATCGCAGTCACCGGCGGAGCGGGATTCCTCGGCAGTCACCTGTGCGAGCGGTTGCTCGATCGGGGTGATGATGTCATCTGCGTCGACAACTTCTTCTCGGGACGGAAAGAGAACATCGCTCATCTGATGGACAACCGCCGCTTCGAGGTGATTCGGCACGACATCGTCCATCCGCTCTATCTCGAAGCCGAGCAGATCTACAATCTCGCCTGCCCAGCGTCGCCCGTCGCCTATCAGTACAACCCGATCAAGACCATCAAGACCTCAACAGTCGGTATGGTCAACGTGCTCGGACTGGCGAAACGCTGCCGCGCGCGGGTGTTGCATACATCGACCTCCGAAGTCTATGGCGACCCGGAAGTCCACCCACAGACGGAAGACTACTGGGGACACGTCAACCCACTCGGTCCGCGCAGTTGCTACGACGAAGGCAAACGTGTCGCCGAGTCGCTGTGCATGAACTATCACGAGGCCCACGGAGTCGAAGTCCGCATCGTCCGCATCTTCAACACCTACGGCCCCCGCATGGACCCCAACGACGGTCGCGTGGTGAGTAACTTCATCATGCAGGCCCTGCGCGGTGAGCCACTCACCATCTACGGTGACGGCTCGCAGACGCGTTCGTTCTGCTATGTCGATGACCTCATCGAGGGTTTCCTGCGGATGATGGATCAAGACGACATCGGCCCGGTCAACCTCGGCAACCCGGTCGAGAACACAATGCTCGAACTGGCCGAAGCGATCCTCAGCGTGACCGAGTCCTCCTCCAAGTTGACTCACGTCGATCTCCCCAAGGACGACCCGAAACAACGCTGCCCGGACATCAGCAAGGCGAAGTCGCTGCTGAAGTGGGAGCCGCAGGTCGATCTCAAGACGGGCCTCGGTAAGACGACCGAATACTACCGCGCCACGCAGTTTGGAAACACATGAGCAGATTCCTCGTCACCGGCGCAGCCGGGTTCATTGGGTCTCATCTCTCGCAGCGATTGCTCGAACGGGGCGATACGGTCGTGGGGCTCGACAACCTCAACGACTACTACAGCGTTCAGCTCAAGGAAGACCGGCTCGCAAACCTCACGCCTCACGAGAGATTCTCGCTCAAGCAGCTCGATCTGTCTGATGTCGACGGCATGCAGCGGTTGTTTGAGGACGAGCCGTTTGACGCCGTGGTGAATCTCGCAGCACAGGCGGGTGTGCGGTATTCGCTGGAGAACCCACGGGCGTACATCGACAGCAATATCGTCGGATTCACCAATATTCTCGAAGGCTGTCGACACTCAGAGTCGGTCAAACATCTGGTCTACGCATCATCGAGTTCGGTCTACGGGACGAACACGCAGATGCCGTTCTCCGTGCATCACAACGTCGATCATCCCGTCTCGCTCTATGCGGCGTCGAAGAAGTCCAACGAACTCATGGCCCATTGCTACAGCCATCTGTACGGACTCCCGACGACCGGCCTGCGATTCTTCACGGTCTATGGCCCATGGGGACGGCCTGATATGGCCCTGTTCCTGTTCACCAAGGCCATCCTGGAAGGCAAGCCAATCAACGTGTTCAATCATGGCAAGATGCGACGGGACTTCACCTATGTGGATGATATCGTCGAGGGCGTCATCCGTGTGACCGACCGCATCCCGCAACCGAATCCCGAGTGGTCCAGCGACGACCCTGATCCCGGCACAAGCAAGGCTCCGTACAAGCTCTACAACATCGGCAACAATCAACCGGTCGAACTCATGCACCTGATCGAGACGCTCGAACGGGCGCTCGGCAAAACGGCTCAAAAGAACCTGATGGACATCCAACCGGGCGACGTGCCGGCCACCTACGCGGACGTCGATGACTTGATTCGCGATGTGGGGTTCAAACCGTCGACCCCGATCGAAGTGGGTGTGTCACGGTTCGTCGAGTGGTACCGCGAGTACCACGACGTGTAAGCGCACCGTTCATTCGATCTCGACCACTCGTGCTCGGTCACGATCGTCGCTTGCGGCTTAGCACGACCAGAAAACATCGAACGCCTCTCGGACGTGCTAATCCGCAAGCGATGATCGCGAGTCTCGCCGGTACGTCAATCAGGTTCCCGGAGGTGGCGGAGGCGGGGGTGACCCGGCGGCGAAGTACGGAGTGAGTTGGGGCACTTCGCCAGCGGTTTTCCAGGCACCTAGTGCGGGGGTCCACACGTGTGTGGCGGGGGTGACCTGTCCGGTGCGGATCTGGTGGGACAGTTGCTGGGCGTCGAAGGGGCCCTGTGTCTGACCATTGAGAGCGACATGCCAGAGGATGCCCGGCGGTGGAGGCGGGACGGCGACGCCCGTGCCACCGCTCATGCCTTGGCCGCGCATCATCTCGTTGGCCATCGCCATCCCCATGCCGAGCCCCATGCCGGCGGCCGCGCCACCACCCGGGGCCGTGTTCTCAGCGGCGGCCATCATCGCCTTACCCATCTGATACTGCTGGAATTGACCGAGGTCGCCGAGGACGCCCATGCTGCTGCGGGTGTCGAGGGCCTTCTCGACTTCCTCCGGCAGCGAGATATTGACGATGTCCAGTTGCGGAATGTCGAGCCCATACTCATCGTCGACCCGTTCGATCACAGTCGCCCGCAGACTTTCGGAGAACTCGCGATAGTTGCCAGCGAGGTCGAGGGCGGCGACCTTCGATTCGCCCAGCAGATCCGCGAACGAGGAGATGATAATCGCCCGCATGAGTTCGTTGATCTCGTCCGCCTCGAACGATTGATCGGTACCGATCAGTTCTCTGAGGAGAGCTTTGGGGTCGGAGCATCGCATCGAGTAGGTGCCGAATGCTCTCAATCGGATCGGACCGAAGTCGGGGTCGCGGAGCATGATCGGATTGGGCGTGCCCCACTTGAGTTCGGTGAGCTGCCGGGTCGAGACGAAGTACACCTCCGCCTTGAACGGGCTGTCGAAGCCGTACTTCCAACCCATGATGGTGCTGAGGATGGGCATGTTGTCCGTCGTCAGTTCGTAGTGACCCGGACCGAAGGCGTCCGCGATTTCTCCCCGATGGACGAACACAGCAACCTGGCCGGGTCGCACGATGAGTTGGGCACCGTTCTTGATTTGATTGTGATATCGCGGAAATCGCCAGGCGAGCGTGTGCCGCGAGTCATCGATCCACTCGATGATGTCGATCAGTTCATGACGAAGTCGGTCGAGCAGACCCATGGGAAACACTCCTGAGCGGCAGATTCGTGGACGGGGGAGGACGATCGAGTTGCAAGATTCTACAGGCATCCGCTGGGGATCATCAAGCAGTGCGAAGTCGCCGACCCGAATGCTTGGTGGTGGATCAGTTTGAGGTGATTTGACCCGTTGGGTGGCATGGCGTGACGGCCCAAGCCGGGTCGCATGTTTAGATTTCGTACACGTGCATGCTCACCCATCTGTCGGCGTGAGAGCATGCCACCCAGTCTTCTCTCAAACTCTAATCGGCCCCACGCTCGAATGCTTCGCGAAGCTGCGGCGTCTTGGTACGATCATTCGTCACATCACTTGTCTGCGTTTTCTGGGGAGATCGTCATGCCGCTCGATCCGCAAGCCGAGGCGTTTCTCCGAAGGATGGCGGACGACCACGTCCCACCAATCCACGAAATGTCGATCGAGCAGGTGCGGAGCATGGTTCTTCCGATCGCCGGTGAGCCTGAACGTATCGGCGGGGTGCTGAGCGAGGTCGTGCCCTCCGCTGCGGGTGACATCCCGGTCCGTGTCTACACGCCTCTGATCGATACGGTCGAACTGGACGACATGCACGGCCCGGAGGCGGGCCGTCCCATGCTGATGTTCTTTCACGGCGGCGGATGGGTGACTGGCTGTATCGAGACCCACGATGCCATCTGCCGACGTCTGGCGAACGAGAGCCGTAGCCTTGTGATCTCGGTCGA
>JAJDEJ010000270.1 GCA_029259815.1 Planctomycetaceae bacterium
ACGACTCCCCCTGGGACGACGCCGAGAGACGTCCGTCCCACGCCGACCGCCGCAAAGCCTTACAGGCTGCCTGCTTGGCCGAAGAATTTTCGCACGGTCTCACTCGCACACAGCTCCCCCGAAAAATCCGCACCCTGCTCCTCCGCCTGCTCCGCATCACCGTGTGAGCAACCAAGACCTCAGAAAGTGCAATTAGAGAAAAAGCCGTATGATTTGATTGCTGTTCAGACTTTTTGCAGAGACACGTTGTACCTTGAAGCCGACGAATCAGAAAGAAAGAAATTGCTTGATGATTTTGTTGCGGCGAAGGGACCTCAATACCGCAAAGGGGTGGAAAAATACCTATTTGTCGATTTGCAGCGACTGGAGAGGTATGAACGGAAGACTCCCTATCCTCCGTCGGCTTTATTTCATGATGAACCTCGCGAGAATCTTGTACAACTCTTTGGTTTTCCAAAAGGCATTAAGTCGTCGGATTACCAGAGGGGCGATGAATGCTCTTCTGCAGAGCGAGGATATCTGATTCGAGCCTTGGTTTGCGATGATAGCATTCGCGTGACATCGTCAATTCAACGGGAGCTTCAACGGAGTCGTGATGACTTATGGCTTGCTGGGGCGTGCCGCAAGTGCCTTGCACAGCGAGAAAAAAGGACCACGAGCAACTGACACCGCGTTGGCACCGGCAGTCATGTCGGTCCGGCTGTGCCGGGTGCCCCGATTGATGGGTTGATGTGCCACGGCATCGGTCGGGCTGGATGTTCAATCGCTGTTCGGCACTACTTGCCCGGTCGAGAGGGTGTCCGGAAATTGCATGCACGAAAGTAGTCATCACGCTCCGCCGTGATGACAGTGTCGCTCGCACGCGTCCCCACTTGTCGCAAGCTGTCCCTTGATCCGCTCATCACGCGAGGGATGTCTCGCTGTGACAATTGGTCACCGTTGGTGTTTGGATGACCCCAACGGGGTCGCATAACAAAGCCCAGGGTCGCGACCAACGGGAGCGCACCCTGGGAAGGCGTGTCGTGTGCCGGATCAACCCTGAAGGGGTTGCATACTTTAATTCGACCCTTTCAGGGTCGCTACGTCGCTTGCATCGTGTCCCAGGGTGCGCTCCTGACGTCGCGACCCTGGGCTTTGGGATGAAACCCCTTCGGGGTAGACGTCGTTGAGAACCGGTTTGCGACCGGGTACAACAGGTTGTCCCAACGCGTGTCGCGAAGCGATGAGAAGCATCTGGGAAAACGTCCGACGAAGGGTCATTGTTCGGATACAGGAATGCTTCTGGCCGCAGAAGCGGCACCGGTTGTGCCAACCGGTGCTACCCGATGTTGATTGCCCAGTGCCTCTTCGGCACTCAGATCGTGTCTCCGTTCCACTCGATGTCGAACGTTGTCGACTGCTGGAGTGTCAGTCGCTCCCTCCATGCGATGGTGACGAGTTCCGCCAACGCCGGCAGCAGTCCGATCGTCGGCCACGGGTCATGCAGGGAGAGTGTGGTGAACCGGGAGCGGCACATGTCAGGGATGATCCGATGCAGAAGCCCTGCATGATACGCATGATACAGACCCCAGATCGGCATCGCGTACTCGACCATGGCCGGTCGCGTCGTCGACGGACGGAGCAACCCCTTGGCATGGTTGGTTAGTGCATCGATCAAGGGATCGCTGTCGGCGAAGAGGTGCACCCCGCCCGTGGCACGGGGATTGGCTTCCAGCACCCAGAACCGGCCATCGTCATCCCGGATGAAGTCGAGCCCCAACTGACCCGTGTACCGCCGCGACCTCACGAACTCTTCGACATAGTCATCAATCCCTCGAAACTGAACCGGCTTGAAGAGAATGCCCGCTCCGAGACCGGCGCGGTACAGCGACTTGTACGTGACATGAGCCAGTAGTCGTCCCTCATGTGCGACGCTATAGGTGGAATACTCTTTGCCGCGAATACGCCGCTGAGCGATCCACGATTCGTTCTGACCGACATTCGCCTCCTGCAACTCTCTCAACGTCGGACCGATTAGCGTTTGCGATGCGAAGCGTGAATAGACCGGTTTGAAGACCCAGTCGTCCAGCGATTCCTCAGTCGGCAATAAGTGAGCGATGTCTTGATGCGAACAAGAGTCGATCTGCCGCGTCTCCGGCGGCTTCGCGTGTTCATTTTCGGCGGACTGAGAGAACATCCACTTGTCATGAATCGTCGTCAGCTTCTCCAAGCTGTCGACCAGCACATCACAGGCCAGAAGGGGACGATGAGCCGCGATGAAGAACACTTCTTCACAGGTGGGGATGAGCCAGTCGACACGTTGTTCCGTCACGATCGCCGCAAGTGACTCAACATATCCGCGAGGGTCTTTGACCGGTGGACGGACGTGAAACGACTTCGCTGCCGAGTTGGACCACTTCCCGATGCCCTTCCTGAGGCTATCCGCCTGAAAGACAGTGTGTCCTGCCCGATGAAACCGCCGCGAGAGATCCAATGCAAATGGTGCACGAGAGCCCGTGATCAAGATGCGCATGTCGCCACCTCATGTGCCACAGTCAGTCGCCGCGTGCAATCACGTCCGCGTGTGGAAAGTCGATCAGTCCGCACACATGATCGTCGCAGAATATGCGACCGGACGATCCGACGAATGTCGTTCTGGGCGATGCCGTCGCATCGATGGTTCGCTGCGCCTCTTCCGCTATTGACACGATCGATTCGCAGTCCAGTTCCTTCCGGGCGGCGGGATGTTAAACGTCTTGCTTATCGACAGCAACCCCGCTTTATACCGAGTGATCGTCGGCCCTCCATCACCACCCCGCCGAACGAGCAAATCTTGGAACATCGGGTGCCGCTGATTCGCGGATTGATGTGCCACTGCATCAGTCGGGCTGGGTGGATGGTCAATCACTATTCGGCACGGCTTGCCCAATCATGAGGATGTCCGGGGATTTGATGCACCGAAAGTCGTCATCACGCTCCGCCGTGATAACAGTATCGCTCTCACGCGTTCCTGCTTGTCGCAAGCTCTCCCTTGATCCGCTCATCACGCGGAGCGTGATGGCTACTCAGTTGCGAAGCTGACCGACTTGAACATTTCGTTCGTGGACTCGGAGCGGGTAAAGGCGGGAGTGCCAACGGCGAGGATTTGGTAGAAGCGGCCGTTGGCGAACACGTAGGCGACGCGGAACTCGCCGTTCTTCTTCGGGATCGATACGATGAAGTATCGCCCCGGATGGCCTTCGATTTTGAACTCCTTGTCCTCGCTCACCGTGCCTCCCGCCACTTTCACGATGGCGTCGCGGGCCGCCTCGAGTGCCTGCTGCGGGTCGGTGTTTGCGTCCGCGTCCTGATGCCAGACGATGATCGAACCGTTGGGCTGGTTGACGATCAGCTGATGTTGCAGCTTCGGTTCGGCCCCGTCTGGGCCTTCGATGGTCTCGGTCTCGCGGGTCGGCTCGGCGGGGAGGGTGATCTTGAGTTCTGCGTGTTCGACCTCGACACCCGCATGCAGGATACCAGTCGCGGTCAGCGTGATGGCCACAGTCAGCAAAAGCGGTTTGATGTTCAAGGGTCGACCTCTCACCGATGAAGGTTTGGATGCAGGTGGCCGGTTCTCTCGAACGACACCCAGAAGTCATTCTCACAATTCGGAGAACGCCTGAGAAGTGAGATTCTTCTCGAAGGATCATCGACGTGTTGTTGCGGGTCAAGAGAGACTTCATACCCCCGTTCGCCTGTGGTGGGGACGCTCGACGTTTTCGCCCTTTGGTCATCGACTGCGTGTTGAGGTCGTTGCGAAAACGTCGGGTGGACCCTTCGGCGAGTTGGATGCCCTTCAGAGGGTCCACCCGTCATTTTCGGAATGTTCCGTATGAGGTCACTCATTGCTGTGGAAGCCGAAAAAGACGAGCGTCCCCGACGACCATCCACGAACGGATGCACCCGTATCGCCGGAAATCGGGATCACACGTTGATGACTCGCCGTCCGAGTGGTAGAATGATCCGTTGACCAAATCACTCACACACAGCGATCAGAGGCACAGCGTTACTTATGGGAACCAAGAAGTCAGGAAAAGGGCGGCGGAAGCTTGGGCGGAAAAAGCGGCGGAATCGGGCGAAAATCCGGCACCGCAAGGACTAAGCTCAGCCGTTTTGGTTCCTGAGTTCATTGCAGAGATCACGACAGCTGACGGTGCAAACTGTCGGCTGTCTGTCTGCGCGGAGGGACATGATGCCCCCTCTCCCTTGAGGGAGAGGGACAGATTCTGAAGCGTCAGCGAAGAATCAGGGTGAGGGGCTGACTCGCGAATCAACGTCCAACCGCCATCCGAAGCGCCCCCTCACCCTGCCTGCGGCGCTCCGCTTGAAGGCTGTCCCTCTCCCTCAAGGGGAGAGGGTTGTGCAGAGTCGTCCCGAAACAATGGGAGAACGCCACTCGAACGGGCGCATCTCAGCCAAACCGCATTTGATCTCCTGCGTTGACAGACGTCGAATTGTCCATGATGCTGGACACATGAGTCCCCGCCGCTGAGTCCTCCACGGACTCAGCGCATCCATACACACTCACTGCTCTTTCGAGGTCGGACATGCCGGAAAGACTCCGTGCCACACTGGTCATCACCCTGCTCCTGACTCTTTTTGCTACTACCGCGAATAGCCTCGCGGATGACGAAGCGCCAGCCGCTCCTCCGATCGATGAGTTGAAGGCCGCCGCCGCAGCAGCGGATGCAGAGCGGACCGGGGCGACCGAGCAAGTGAAGTCGACGACCGAGCAACTGCAACAGATCGAACGGGAACTGCTCGATCTGCGTCGTGAACTCAAGAAGGCCCAGCAGGCACTCAAGGCGGCTGAGGAGAATCTGCCCAAACAACAGGAAGCGGCAAAGGCAGCCGTCACTGCGAAGGACGCAGCTGCGGAGGCGAAGACAGCTGCGGATCAGGCACTGGCAGACGCTCAGAAGCGTGCGACCGAAGCGGCCACCAAGGCGACGGAGGCCGAGAAGGCGGCGACTGACGCAGCAACTGCTGTCGCGGAAACCGAAAAAGCATTGGCGACGGCGAAGACGGGTGTCGAAGCGACCATGCCGAAGGTCGAGACATTGATGGCCTCATTGGACACGTCGCGCGGCGAATTGACCGCTGCGAATGAGAAACTGGAGACGCTCACGACCGACTGGGTGAGCAAACAACAGACGGTCGAAGGGGCGCTGCGTGAGGCGGGCGAGTGGGTGTCGTTCGCAGAAGAGGTCGCCCCGGTGTTCAATCAACGCTGTGTCGCCTGTCACAACACGCGGACGGCGAAGGGCCGATTCAACATGAACTCGTATGCCGCCATCATGAAGGGAGGCGAATCGGGTGAGGTGATCGATCCGGGTGATGGCGAACTTTCGACGTTGTGCATCATGATCGAGGATGGGTCGATGCCGAAGGATGCGGACCCGCTGACGGAGGAACAGTTCGCTGTCATTCAACGCTGGGTCGAACTGGGAGCACAACTCGATGCTGGCGTTGATGCGAACAAGTCATTGATCCGCATCATGCCGAAGCAGCCGCAGCCGACACCGCCCGAGTCGTACAATGTCTCGATTCCAGTGACAGCCGTCGAGTTGAATCCGGACGGCTCGCTGTTGGCCACGTCGGGCTATCACGAAGTGCTGCTTTGGAACACGACGGATGGCAGTCTGGTCCGCCGCATCAGCAACATGGCCGAACGCATCACAGATCTCGACTTCCATCTCGATGGCGACCGTCTCGCGATTGCAGCCGGCACGCCGGGACGGATGGGCGAAGTGCTGATCGTGAAGACGTCCGATGGCACGGTCGTGTCAGAGTTAATCACGGTCGAAGATGCGATGTTTGGCGTTGCCTTCAGCCCGGATGGCACCAAGCTTGTCGCCTGCGGAGCCGACCGGGCCATTCGCTTGTTCGATACCGAGACGGGCGAGGAACTGACCGTCATCGAAGATCACGCCGATTGGGTGATGGACATCGCCTGGTCGCCAGATGGGACCAAGCTCGCCTCCGCCAGCCGCGACAAGACATCCAAACTCTTCGACGCCGCGACAGGCGATGCACTCGTCACGTTCAACAAGCACGGCGATGTCGTGTTCGGAGTGACGTTCCTCCCCGACGGCAAGACAGTTGCCACCTCTGGTCGTGACAAGAAGCTGCGACTGTGGACGGTCGAGAAGGGTGATCAGTCGCGTGAGATCGGCGGCTTCGGACACGACGTCTTCCAGGTCACCGCCCTGCCCGATGGTCGCCTGCTGAGCTGTAGTGCCGACAAGACAGCCCGCCTGCACACGAGTGCGGACGGTAAGGAAGTTCGCAAGTTCGAAGGACACGGCGACTGGGTCTTTGCCATCACCGCACACCCTGAGAGTACGCGTCTCGTCACAGGCAGTTACGACGGCGAGGTGCGACTCTGGAACCTCGACACGGGCGAAGTCGTGCTGAGTTTCAAAGCCGCACCGGGGTTGGAGCAAGTGTCCGCTGAGGTGACGCCATAGGTTCGCTCGTCTCCATTTAGCCGCACATTTCAAATGTCCGTCGTTCCAATTTCGACGCTGCGGGGAAGGGGTCAGGCACCCTTTCGTGGGTGACGCACTCAAAAAACCGATGACGGACACGGACGAAATGGTGCCTGACCCCGGGTTTCTTCAAGACTTGGAACTACTGAATGTGCGGCTAAACGGTGACTGATGTGCTTGCAACGCCGATCGCATTATCCGAGCATGCGAGTGACGAACTGCCCTCTCAATTGATCGGACAACGATGGACTACGCGGCGAAGTTTGCGAGCGGACTGACCTACGAGGACTTTCTCGCCAAGTACGGCAGCGACACCGACCGTCGCCGTTGGAGCGACTTTCATGGGCAGGTGTCGCTGAGTGATGGACAGAAGTCCCTGCTGGGGTCATTCGAGCGCGACATGCACGTGCTCGTGATGGCGGGAGCGTGGTGCGGGGATTGCGTGAATCAGTGTCCGATCTTCGATCACTTTGCGAAGGCGACGGACAGGATTCAGCTACGTTTCTTCGATCGGGACGACAACCCGGATCTCGCAGACGCTCTACAGACGTGTGGAGCAGCGAGGGTACCGGCGGTCGTATTCCTAAGCGAAGATGGTAAGTTCTGTGGTCGCGCGGGTGATCGGACTCTGTCGAAGTATCGGCAGATGGTCTCTTCGCTGACGGGTGCCGCCTGCTCGACGGGAATCGCTGACTCGCTGACGGAAGCTGTTGTGCAGGAGTGGCTGAACGAGTTTGAGCGGATTCAGTGGATGCTACGGACATCGGGACGCCTGCGTCAGTTGCATGGCGATTAAGAGACAGATCAATCACAGGGTTTATCAACGAGACCCACGGGGCGTGGCCCGTGGGCTTGGGAGATGAGAATTATGATCAGAACGGGGAGACACATCATGCGAGTGATGGTGGCGATGGTTTGTGTGCTGGGTGCGGCGATTGCGCATGCGGGTGAGGTCGAGCTCACCAAGATGGGAGACTCGGTCAAGGTCACGATCGATGATGAATTCTTCTCAGTCTATGTGGTGGATGCGAAATGGAAGAAGCCGTTCTTCATGCCGGTGACCGCGCCGGGAGGCATTGACGTTCTCAAGACCGAGTTGGGGACCACTCCGGCTGAAGAACATGCGCCGGGTGACACAGTGGTTGTGGTCCAGGGCGGAGCGACGCTCAAGGTGCTGGATGAAACGCGAGGAAGCGTTCCAGCGGGCGAAGTGCTCACGGTCGGTGACGTCGCGGAGCCGTGGTTGTGGATTCCCGAGAAGGAAGGCTGGGTGCATCAGCGGGACGTCGCACCGCAGAAGGCGATCGTGACACGGGCCATCAACGAGAACCCGGAGCCGATCAAGGATCGCAAGGACCCACGCTACTACGACCATTCACATCACAAGGGTATCTGGGTCTCGGTCGACGAAGTTAACGGCATCACCTTCTGGAACGAGGGGGGCCTCATCAAGAACCAGAGCGTGGAGTTGATCACCCCCCAAGGGAACCCAGCGGTGATGAAGGTCACGAATTATTGGCTCGACAAGTCGGATCAGCCATTGGTCAACGAGGAGACAACGATCCACATCTTCGACAACCGGCTGATGGTGTACGACATCAAGTTCAGTGCGGTGGAAACCGAGGTCACGTTCGACGACACGAAGGAGGGGCTATTCGGAATTCGACTTCCCAACAGCATGCGGGAAATGGTCGCAGGCGGACCGGTCGTCAACGCGGACGGATTGGAAGGCTCAGGATCTGCCTGGGGCAAGACGTCACCGTGGGTCGACTACGTCGGACCTGTCGGCACTCAACAGTACGGCGTGACCCTCATGGATCACCCGGAGAACTTCCGTAAGTCTCGTTACCACGTCCGCAACTACGGCCTCTTCAGCATCAGCCCCTTCGGCGAACAGGCTTACACCAAAGGCAGCGACTCTCCGCAAGAGGCACAGCCGGTGACTCTCCAGCCAGGCGGCGAGAGCATTGCACTGCGTTACGGATTGTATGTCCATCGAGGTGATGCTCAGGAGGGGAAGGTCGCTGACGTGTACGAGCAGTTTCTGTCGGTCCCCAATTAGGTCAACTCGAATGTCGAAATCAGAATAACGAAGGAATACCGAATGGCCGAAGCACGAAACGTTCGCATGTCGACTGTCACTGTTTTCTGAATTCGTGCTTTCTTCGTCATTCCGATTTCGAGTTCGACATTCCCCCCCCTGATGTCTCACCGTGTGCTCATCACTGATCGTCCGTGGTCCGACTCCGACATTGAGCGTGCCATCCTCGAACCAGCAGGGTGTGAGGTCGTTGAAGCGCCTGATGGCGAGGAGGCAACACTCGTCGAGTTGGCGAAGGATGCGGATGCCATCGCCACCTGCTGGGCGGAAGTGACGGCGAGGGTCATCGATGCGGCAACCTCATGTCGGCACATCGCGCGTACGGGCATCGGGCTGGACAACATCGATATCCCGACGGCGACGGCCAAAGGCATCCCGGTCACCAACGTTCCCGATTATTGCGTCAGCGAGGTCGCCGATCATGCCCTCGGCCTGCTGCTCGCGTGTGCCCGCAACATCGGTTTCTTCCATCTGCGAACGAAACAATGTGAATACGACCTCAAAGCCGCCCCTCGGATGACACGCTTGTCCGAACAGACACTCGGCCTCGTCGGGTTCGGTCGTATCGCCCAAGACCTGCGCACGAAGGCGATGGCGTTGGGACTCAAGGTCATCGCCCACTCGAAGTCAGGCCACGACTACGAGACCGGGGGCGAGATGGTCTCGTTTGAGGAACTTCTCAGACGAAGCGACTACGTCAGCCTGCACGCACCACTGACGGACGAGACCGAGCAGCTGATGGATGTGATCGCCTTTTCACGGATGAAGCAGGATGCCTGTCTGATCAACACGTCGCGCGGCGGGTTGGTCGACGAGAAGGCGCTGTGGACAGCCTTGCGAATGGAGCGGCTGGCGATGGCGGCCCTTGATGTCTTCGAGCCGGAGCCGCCCGATCTGTCACAGCCGCTGTTTCAGGATGAACGGGTCATCGTCACCCCCCACGCCGCGTTTGTGTCCGAGCAGTCTCTGCAAGAACTCCGTGAGAGGGTCGCTGGACAAATCCTGGATGTCCTCCAGGGTCGCCGCCCGGAGAACGTCGTCAATCCCGAAGTGTGGCACGAATCGGTCTGATTCTGACGGTCAGTGGCATCGGATCGTGCCGATTGTCGCGAAGAGAGGACCGTCAATTCTCGCGGTCCTCTGGCGATTCGTGAGCTATGTTTCAGGGAAGCGACATCCGCAGACTCTGCGAACCATCGTGTCTGCGACGAACATTGAATTCCCTCGATCCTGACCACTCCAGAAACTCGAACCATGGACTCTTCTGAATTGGCCTTGTCTCCCGAACATATCCAAGAGCAAATGGGGGAGAAGGACCAACTCATTCAAGCTCTGACTGGTCGGCTCGAAGAGGCAGCCGAGCAACTGGACCGCATTCGCCGAAACGGCAGTGACCGCGGTATACGGATGTCGGGAGGCGCGAGCAGCGAGTTCCAAGAGCAGCAACAGACTGTCATCGAGAGTCTCTCTGCGACCGTTGAGAAGTGGGAGGAGATTCAGCCTCGCGATGCGTTCGACCGATTGGAATTGCGGCTGGACAACTTGCGATCTCTCATGGAGTCGGCGCTGGATACGGGCGTTGCTTTCGGTGGAACATCACCGAACCCTGCCACTCCCACAACTCGCGAGTCCCGGGTGCCCGCCCCATCAGCAGAAACGACAACTGAGGAGGAGGCGGAACCCAAAGAGGATGCCCTCGCCGGCTGGGAAGCCATGAAGGCCCAGTTAATGTCTGGCGGCGACGCGACCCCTCCGGTGTCATCGTCCCCCTCAACTCCTGTCTCGACATCTACCGAGACCACGCCACCAGTCGCATCACCGCCTGCAACTCAGGTCACTGCGGCTGTCGAGGCCAACAGCTTCACCCCCACGCCAACGGAAGACGTCGCCGCTCCGGCTCCGGTGATGTTTGAGATTGCGGATGAGAATGATCTCAAGCAAGCGATTGAAGAACGTGATGCCTTCATTGGCTATCTCACTCGACGTTTGAGAAGCGAGGAACAGCGAACTCGACAAACCATCGACTGGGAGACGCTCAACAACGCGCCGGACGACCTCAAGGAGACACTCCAGGGTCTGGAGGCCGATTTGATGGAACGTCTGCGCATCGCCGAAGTGGACCTCTCGCTGGAACGGGCTCGACTCAGCCGCATCAAGGCCAATGTGGAGGCCACGCAGAGGCAAGTCGAGCAGCGCATGATGGAACAAGCGTCAAAGCGGCCTGCCGCTTCGGCGAAACCTGCCGAAAATCCACCCTCGAAAGACGATACTAAACCGAAGGGCTGGCTGCGTAGCTTGGGATTGAATTGACCAATCGACGTTCGTCGACCCCGTAAGTGCACTCTCCCTCACTCTCACATCACAATGTTTGCAGGTTAGGTTGTCTCTCCGGGTCGCAGTGAGGCATGATGTCCTCACGAGAGGAGTTACGACGATGATCTAAAAAGTAAGGGTGAGACTGGCTGGATCGGTCACGTGGTATCGATTTTCGATCCACGCAGCTTCCGTCCAAGGCTGCATCAATTCAAAGCGGACCTTGCTGAATCCCCTGAACACATAGACCGCATGACCCTATCAAGAATCGTTTGTTTGGAATGTCTGATCGGTTCACGTCGCATCACGTCCAATCGACAATGATCGCACGACCTATGCTTGAGGCTGCGGAGCCTGAATGTCCCTGGTGACGGCACCGCAGATCACACACGACAGTGTCTCAGAGTATTCAAGGCATATCAGTTTATGAGTTGGCTCCCATCCACCTTCGCGACCCTTCACACACACGTGCTTCGACGCCGTCGTGTCCTGCCCCTCTGCCTGCCTGCTGCAGTGGAGTCGCTCGAGGACCGAGTCCTGCTGGCCGCCGCTGCAATCGAGTTGACGCCGAACGACCAACTGCTGCTCGAACTTGTCAATCGGGCGCGCGCCAATCCGGACGCCGAAGCGGCCCGGTACGGCATCGACTTGAACGAAGGACTGGCCGCAGGGACGATTAGCCCTGACGCCAAGCAGCCGCTCGCTCCCCATCAGTTGCTGGTCGACGTCGCCCAGGCTCATTCGCAGGACATGCTCGACCGGGACTACTTCTGTCACACGGCTCCGCCGCCTGGGCAACCTGGGGGAGCATCCTATGTCTGTCCGGACGATCCAGCTCCCGCTGACCATGTGACGTTCGACGAGCGAATCACGGAATCCGGGTACAACTGGATGATGGTCGGAGAGAACATCGGTTGGGGAGGGCTCACGCCCTCCTCGTTTCCCATCGATGAAATCGAACACGTCTACGAACGACATGAGCGGTTGTTCCTCAGTGAAGGACACCGCCTCAACGTGCTGGAAGACGCCTACCGTGAACTCGGGACCGGCGTCCGGTACGGACTCTTCACCAACCCGAAAGACGGAGTCACCTACAACGCCAGCATGGTGTCGGAAGAGTTCGGCAACCGAGCCGGAGACGGCTTCATTACCGGAGTGGTGTTCAACGACGGCGTCGGCAGTTTAGCGAACGACGACTTCTACACCATCGGCGAGCAGATCAGCAGTGGCGTTGTGACAGCCGTGAAAAGCACTGGGGAGACATTCTCGATCGACCTCGGCACCTCCGGCGGATACGCCTTGCAGGTGCCGGACGGAACCTACACCGTTAGCGCGTCTGGTGGCGCTGTGGGTGGGAATTATGTCATCACAGGTGTCGTCATCGGTGGCGGACGCAACGTCAAAGTCGACTTCGACACTTCGCTGCCGCCGACTCCTGCTGACGCCGACTCGATCGTGGGCCGCCTGGAGGACGGACGGGTGTGGGTCGCCGTCTCCGATGGCACTTCGTTCAACAACCAAGTCTGGACCACGTGGTCCACGAGTGTCGCCTGGCAAGACATGCAGATCGGTGACTTCAACAACGACGGCAAAGAGGACGTCGCTGCCCGAGATGACGAAGGGGACTGGTGGGTCTGGACCGCAGGCGACAACGGCTTCACCGGCAGTGAGTGGGGTGGACGCTGGAGCCCGGGGGTGACCTGGAGCACCGTGCAGGTCGGCGACTTCAATGGCGATGGTCGCGACGACATCGCAGGCCGCGCATCGAGCGGCGAGTGGTACGTCGCGGAGTCCAATGGCTCCAGCTTCACAACGTCTTCGCCCATCGGAGCCTGGAGCACGAACGTCACCTGGACCGACGTCAGCACGGGCGACTTCAACAATGATGGCATTGACGATCTCGTGGGCCGCGCGAGTTCCGGATCGTGGGTCATCCTGCAGTCAACCGGCAGCGGTCTCGCTCACACCAACCTCTCCGCAGGGGCGTGGTCGAAGAGCGTCACCTGGCACGACGTCCTGGTGGGTGATTTCAACAATGACGGATTCGATGACGTGATCGGCCGCGCAAGCAACGGGGCATGGTACATCGCACAGTCGGACGGCTCCGGCTTCACCAACGTCTTCGCTAAAACGTGGTCCACGAACGTCACGTGGCATGACGCTCAAGTCGGCGACTTCGACGGCAACGGCTACGACGAAATTGCTGCCCGTTCAAGCAATGGGACATGGTATATGATTCGCCCCACCGACGGGGGTGGCGGCACGACCAACTACGCAACCGCTTACGGCGGACTGTGGTCGACGAACGTCTCCTGGATCAATGTGGTTGCGGGAGACTTCGATGGCGACGGTCTGACTGACATCGCTGGCCGTGCCTCAACCGGCTCATGGTACATCGCCAAGTCGGATGGCAACCGCTTCTTCAACCAACTCTGGGGTGCGTGGACTGCCAATAAAACATGGTTGGACGTTGGACGCATCCGTGTGGTGTAAACAAAGCTGACGAGTTGAGAAGTTGATGGGTTGATGCGACAGAAAACTCTTCAACTCGTCATCTGATCATCTCATCAACTTCCAAGTGCCCTCGCCAGGAGTCGAACCTGGCCTTCGACCTTCGCAGGGTCGCGTGCCTCCCTCACACTCCGAGGACGTGTATGAGTTGATGAGCTGACAAGCTGACGAGTTGACAAGTCCCAAGACTCATCAACTTCTCCACTCGTCATCTCATTAACTCCAAGTACCCCGCCGAGGAGTCGAACCCCGTCCGCCAGATTCGAAGTCTGGCATGCGTCCATCACACCCGCAGGGCCAATTGAGTTGACGTGTTCATGAGTTGAAGAGTTGATGTGTCAAGTGCCTTCTTCAACTCGTTAACTTGTCATCTCATCAACTCACGAAGCACGAGCGCAAGGAGTCGAACCCTGTGCGTCAGCTTTGGAGGCTGACTGCTCTCCCAGGAGCACGCTCGTGTGTTGAGTCCAGTGTTGAGTGTCCAGAGTCCAGTGAAAGAACCTTTGCTCACCACACTGGACTCTCAACTCTGGACACTGGACTCTTTCAGTCAATGAACGCCACGTGACGCATCGCGACCGATTGCGTCTCGGTGTTCATTAACACGTGATGCCAGCCGGCCAGGACGATCGTCTTGTGGTCGGCATGACGGACCTTGCCTCGGACGAACACGCCGGGGTTTCGCCGCTGCATCGTCCACGGGAGATGACGCAGCTTCGAGTTTCCGCTCATGATCTTCTGGTACTTCTGTGACGAGATGCCGTTGGGGTGCTGCGGGCTCGTGTAGACGACCTCGCCGCCGATTCGCACGAGTTCCTCACACATGTGCGGCTTGCCCGCTCCACGACGCAGCGGCTCGTTCGAGAGTACCAGCATCTTGGGGAAGTCCCGCTCGTCCGCCGGCACGAAGAACCACTCCCCTTGCCTGAGGAAGGCCTCGTTCCGACGTCGGTTGCGGTCCTTCCGCTTGACCTTTCGACGGACCAGTTCGTTCGTGATAGCTCGCGGTCGCAGCGCCTCGAACGCCGTCTTCACATTGGAGACCGACGCCAACTCCGGCACGGCTGCAACGAACCAGTGACGCTCGTCATGCCCGCACAGGAACTTGTGCTTCCCGTCCGACTGACGTGACATCAACAGCAGATGCCGCAACCGAGGCCGAGCGTCCACAACCGACAACTCCGACCGCTCCCCCTGCCCCAGCGCAATGTCGAAGAACTCGCCCTCGTCATCACGCCCAATGTCGATCGCCACCCCCGTCCGCGCCCGTCGCCCCAAGTCCTCACGGACCATCGATCGCGCACCGATCTTGGCGAACTGTCGTTTGATTTGCATTGTGTTCATGACTGACTCCTCACTGTGACGTTTCGTTCCCCCCCTCTCCCCTTGAGGGAGAGGGACAGTCTTCAAGCGAAGCGCCGAAGGCAGGGTGAGGGGGCGTCTCACAAGTTGGTTAGCAACTCTTCATCCGCGTCGCCCCCTCACCCTGATTCTTCGCTGACGCTTCAGAATCTGTCCCTCTCCCCCAAGGGGAGA
>JAJDEJ010000028.1 GCA_029259815.1 Planctomycetaceae bacterium
TGATCGATTCATGGAAGGTTGTTTCTTTGATACTCCACAGTGCATCACTGTTTTGAATGCTCAATACCTGACACAGAAGTCGTTCTCACCGGAACGGTCGATGCCGCGCATGAGGTAGACCGTGCGTTGGGACATCACGAGACGGCCTTCGCGTTTGAACTTGGTCGGTTCGTCGTGGCGGTAGACGGACGTTGTAGGCATGTAACGCAGTGTCATGCCGCGGCGGGGGTTGTCGGAGGTGTTGGCTTCTGAGCCGTGGTAGAGGTAGACGTCGTGCAGCGAGACCTGTCCCGGTTCAAGAATGATGTCCTCGGCCTGTGATTCGTCGAATTCGGTCTGGTCGAGTTCGAGATTGAGTGCGAGGCCCTCGGCGTTGTTCTCCTGATGCTTCGCCAATCGCTGGTCGCGATGTGAGCTTGGGATGACCCGCAGACAGCCGTTCTCGGGGGTTGACGCATCGATAGCGATCCAGACGGTACATGTTGCCAACGGGCGGATGGGCCAGTACTCGCCGTCCTGATGCCAGGGTGTCTTCGTTCCCACTTTTGCGGGTTTCGCAAAGAAGCTGCAGTTCCAGAGGGCGATGTCCTCACCGATCACCTGGGCGACCATGTCGAGGATCTCGGGGATTCTCGCGACCGTGAGGAACCACGTGTCGTATGCCAGCAGGGCTGAGCAGTAGTCGCTGTACTCGGGGTGTCGCTCGATCAGCCGTGCGTGTGCGGAGCGAATGTCGTTGATCACCTCATCGGGTAACCGGAATTCGGGGGTGACGTATCCGTCTTGGTGGTACTGTTCGATCTGTGTTACGGTCAGCATGTTGTCGCCCTCTTGGAATGCTCCAGTGAGTGTCTGAGTATTCAACGGATCGTCTCACATTGCGAAATGACGTGGACTGCATCCATCGTCACCCTGTGATCCGCTCATCACGCGGAGCGTGATGGCTACTTTATCGCCGATTCACCACGACCGCCAAGCAATCGATGTTGGACAATCGTGAGTCGATGAGTATCCTGCGGGTTATCGTATCACAGCAGGACGATGCAACTGAGAGTGAGAGGGAGTGGTCGTTTGAGTGTCAACGGACATGAACGCCGTAGAAAAAGGCAGCGGCGGTCAAAATTTGGTAACCCGGATCTTGCGCAGCTTTCGGACGAGAAGTTGCTCGATCTGCGATTCTGTGACCTCAAGCTGACGATTGAGGGGACCCCACTGGAGTTACGGATCGAACAGCTGTCTCGCGAGCTCGAAGCCAAGAAGCTATCGTTCCGCCCACACTTCTGGCTGTCAGAAGAATGGTTCACACCCGACGGGATTCCGGGGGTAGCGATTCCGTTTTACCTGGCTGACAGCCGCCTGATGAAGTTGGAAGAGCAGCAGATGTTTGAGGTCGAAGGGGGCACGATTGAGTGGTGTATGCGCATCCTGCGGCACGAAGCGGGGCATGCCATCGACAACGCTTATCGCTTGCGTCGGCGAAGCGGGTACCGCAAAGTATTTGGCAACGTGTCGACTCCGTACCCGGATTCCTACAATCCTCAGCCGTACAGCCGCCGTTTTGTCGTCAACATCGATCTGTGGTATGCCCAGAGTCATCCGGTCGAAGACTTTGCAGAGACATTTGCAGTGTGGCTCAAGCCGCGGTCTCGCTGGCGGCAGGTCTACCGTCACTGGCCCGCTCTGAAGAAGCTGGAGTATATCGATGGGCTGATGAAGGAGATCCGCGAAGAAAGTCCCTGCGTGCGATCACGAAAGCACGAAGAGCCCTTGCGGCTCAATCGCGGCACGCTCCGCGAGCACTATGAGCAGAAGCGTGATCATTACCGGATCGAGGAACCTGACACGTACGATCACGAATTACGGCGGTTGTTCTGCGATGACCCTGATCGCAAGGGCCTGCCTTCTGCAGCGACGTTCTTGCGGCGCATTCGACGTCGCTCACGGCGTGACGTTGCCGAATGGACGGGGCAATTCCAATACATCATTGATCAGGTCTTGGGAGAAATGATTCAACGCTGTCGCGTACTCAAGTTACGGGTTGACCGGCCACCCGAGGAAGTTGAGCGTGATGTGCTCGTCGTGCTGACGATGCATACCATGAACTACATTCAGGACGAAGCACATAAGATCGCCTTATGAAAAGTTTGCGTGTATTGTCGTTAGTCCGCGAAGGGCTCATCCCGCCAGACAACCTTGAGAACTACGACAAGGACAATCCGCCTGACTGGAAGATGGAGTACGACGTCGTCGCCACGCTTACGAATCTGGGGCATGAAGTGCAGACGCTCGGCGTGCTGAACGACCTGGGGCCGATTCGACAGTCGATCCTCGAGTGGGAGCCGGATATCGCCTTCATGATGCTCGAAGAGTTTCACGGCGTCACGCAGTACGATCAGGCGATCGTCAGCTATTTGGAACTCATGCGTCAGCCCTACACGGGCTGTAATCCGCGTGGTTTGCTGCTCACGCACGACAAAGCCCTGAGCAAGAAAATCCTGACCTATCATCGGATTGCCACGCCCCGCTTCACGGTCTTCCCGATTGGGCGGAAAGTGAGACCCTCGAAACGCATTCGGTATCCGGTGCTGGTGAAGTCGAGCACAGAGGATGCCTCGTTTGGCATCTCGCAGAACTCAATCGTCACGAACGATCTGGCACTGATTGAACGTGCTGAGTTTGTGCATGCCAATGTGAAGACGGACGCCATCGTCGAGGAGTACATTGATGGACGCGAATTGTACGTCGGTGTGATCGGCAACAAGCGATTGCAGGCATTTCCAGTCTGGGAGATGCAGTTCACTCACATGCCGGAGGACATCGCCCGGATCGCAACGGCGCGAGTCAAATGGAATACGAAGTATCAGAAGAAACATGGCATCGAAACGGGACTCGCCAAGGATCTGACGCCCAAGCAAGTGGCCGACATTCAACGACTGTGCAAGCGGGTCTATCGCGTTCTGAATATGAGCGGCTACGGTCGAATTGACCTTCGTCTGCGACCCGATGGACAGGTGTTTGTGATTGAAGCGAATGCCAACCCGAACCTGGAATTTGGTGAGGACTTTGCTGAGTCAGCAGAGGCTGTTGGCTACACGTATGAGGACATCATCCAGCGGATCCTGAACCTGGGTCTTCGCTATGACGCCGCTTGGCAGCAGTAGTGCAACGAAACATTTGGCTGAATCACGAATTCGTTCATGACTGAGACAAAGGGAAGGGCAATCGAGCCTCCCCGATTTCTGATCGCTGTCACAAGCATGTTAAAATGGGCAAAGGCGAGGACTGCTGCGGGCAGGGCGGTCGATGCATCAAGATCCTCTTTCCGGCATCTCGGATGAACTTCCGGACAGGTCGTTGTCTCCGTCACGCGGACGGTTTAGCATGCGGATCCGGCAGGCCGTCATCTGATGAAGATCGGCAAATCAAGACCAGTAATTCTCTGGCACAAGCATGGAAGTCTGATGCTTCGTGACGTCACATTCTGGAAAGTGTTCGTTTCGTCAATCGGGATCGCCGGTCTGGCGGCGCTGATCAGTTTTCAGTGGGACAATATCGGTGACAGTGCTGTCTTGTTCGGCATTCTGCTGCTGGCCGCCGCAACTCTTCAATCGTGGTGGATGCACAAGCGGATGCGAGATCTGCTCGCGGCACTCCGCACAACGGTCGCGGCTTGGGACGACCCTCTACTGACACAACCCGTCTCTCCCCGGCTGGCGAGTGAGTTCCAGGAGTTGCTGCAGCCTTTGCACCTTGCGGGTGGGCGACTGAAGCGGCAGACAAAGTGCGTCGAACGGCTTGCCGAGGAGCATGCTCAGAGAAGTGAGTTGCTCCAAGCCGTCCTCGCGACAGTCGTGGAAGGCGTAATCGTTGTCGACTCAGACGAACAAGTGTTGTTCGCCAATGAGACGGCCCAAAAGTTGTTGGACGTGAATGCACGAGAGGTCCTCAACCGCCCGCTGTGGGAGGTCACACGATCGACACCGATTCACGAAGCCGTCCAATCAGTGCTGATGTCCGAGGAAGATGTGCTGGAGGAAGTGGTGATGCCACGCTCGAAGTCAGTGGTGTCGTTGACGGTCACCGCGCTGCCGCACGACCCGGTGCCCGGTGCTGTGCTGGTGCTGCGTGACATGACGGCGCTGAGGAAGCTGGAATCAATGCGGCGTGACTTTGTCACCAACGTTTCCCACGAACTGAAGACACCGCTGACCTCCATTCAGGCCTACGCAGATACCCTGCTCAACGATCCTGAGACTGATCGGGAGCAGGAGGAGTACTTTCTCTCCCGGATCGTCAGCGAATCGGAACGCCTGCATCACATCATTCTCGATCTGATTCGACTCGGTCGCATCGAGTCCCAGGCGGACGACTATGAGGTTCAGGAAGTGGCGGTCGGAGCCGTTGTCTCTGCGTGTCTGGAAGATCACCGCGCGGTCGCTGAAGGGAAGAGCATCCATTTGCAGTCCGTGCCATCCGCGGAGCCATTGAGTGTGCTGGCTGACGCGGACGAGTTGCGGACGATTCTCGATAATCTGGTCGACAATGCGATCAAGTACACGGATTCGGATGGACATGTTCTCGTCCGGTGGCAGCACTCGGATGACATGGGCATCATCGAAGTGCAAGACGATGGTGCCGGGATCCCGCTTGATCGCCAGCCTCGTGTTTTCGAGCGCTTCTACCGGGTCGACAAGGCTCGCGATCGCGAGCGGGGCGGAACCGGACTGGGACTGTCAATCGTCAAGCATCTCTGCCAGATGTTCGGTGGTTCGGTCGAAGTGGACAGTGAAATGGGCCAGGGAAGCACCTTCCGTGTTCGACTGCCACTCGCGGGCACTCAAGGTCCGGAGACTGCTTCAGATTCCTCCTCAGCCTTGGCGGAATTCTCCACGGTTCCTCTGTGATTCTTTTTGGCTTCTGAACTTACGGAGTGTTCATGCAATGTTAACACTCGTTTGCTCCAATTCTCCTTGCAGGCCGAGAATCGCATAGCTGAGGAGAACATTGCATAACCAAGGAATGGTGACCATCGCAACGAAAGACATTATGCCGCAGCATCTGTCCCGAGACCTCCGAAAACTGCACCGTGATCTGCTGGCGATGTCCTCTCGCGTGGAGGACATGATCCATCAGGCGGTCGATCAACTGGGAGATCCGAACTTCGACCAGGCGGTGCAGATTGCCAAGCTGGACGATGCCATTGATGAGTTGGATGTGCAGATCGAGGACGACTGCCTGAAGGTGTTGGCGCTCAATCAGCCGGCGGGAGTCGACCTGAGACGCATCACGACCGTCATGAAGATCTCTGGCGAACTCGAGCGCGTCGCTGATATTGCAGCCAACATTGCTCAGCGTGCCTGCGGACTGGCCGAGTCTCCTGAGATTCCCATTCCCGACCGTCTCAAGGAGATGGCCCACGACGCAGTCGACATGTTGCACCGGGCGATCGATGCCTATGTGGATCTTGACCCGATGAAAGCGATGCAGGTCTGTGCGGATGATGACTCGATCGATGACATGAATCGGGAGATTATCGACCAACTGATCGCCGACATGCATCGCACGCCTGATCGCATCGAACCGTTGCTGCACCTGTTCTCTGCCTCACGACAGATCGAACGGGTTGCCGATCACGCCACAAACATTGCTGAGGATGTTGTCTATCTCGTTGAGGGCACCATCATTCGTCATGGACGTCACTTTGCACAGAAACAGGCGAACTGAACTCATGAGCAATTCACGCATCCTGCTGGTGGAAGATGACCCTGCCATCAGCGAGATTCTGCAGCACAATCTGGAGCGAGAAGGTTACGAGGTGATTCCGGTCGCTGATGGTCAGTCGGCTCTGCACCGCGCCCGCAGCTGGTCGCCCGACCTCCTAATTCTCGACCTGATGATCCCGGTCATCGATGGCCTGGAAGTCTGTCGCCAACTCCGTAGCGACCCGCGTACTCAAGAGATCCGCGTGCTGATGCTGACGGCGAAGGGCGAAGAGACGGACGAAGTTGTCGGCTTCAACATGGGAGCGGATGACTATGTCACCAAACCGTTCCGTGTCAAGCCGCTCATGGAGCGGGTCAAGGCCCAACTCCGCCGCCCTGCCGCGACGTCTGCCAAAGGCGACATCGTGGCCCATGGGGGCATCGAGATGAACCGGATCGATCATGTTGTCACGCTCGACGGGCAGGAAGTGCTGCTCACGCCGACGGAGTTCCGACTGTTGTGGACCTTTCTGCGACAGCAGGGCCGCACCTTCTCCCGACACGAACTGATGGACTGTTCGCGTGGCGAGGATGCGAACTCTCTCGAGCGGACGATTGACGTCCACATTCGTTCGCTCCGCAAAAAACTGGGCGACTACGCCCCCTGCGTCGAGACAGTCCGCGGTATCGGTTACCGCTTCCGCCCCAACGCAACGACGGCCGTCACCTCCTGACGACCGCATTGAATGTTGTGGTCACGTTCACACCGCTCCATCATTCCCGCGCAGGCGGGAATCCAGCAAACGTCACTCTGCGCTGCGAAAGCGCCCCGATGCTCAACTTCCCGGTCGCTCCCTTGTGACTCGTCGGGAATCAGGGACAATCAGGGAGACCAGTCCATCGGCACCACATTGAGCGTGGCACCACATGACCTCTCCACGAACACGAAGAGACGTATTACGTGTGGGGACGTTCTCCCTCGGTGGGCTGAGTCTGTCGCAGCTGTTGCACGCTCAGGAAGCGAGTCAGGCGCCGAGACATGAAGCGACTGCTGATGCGTGCATCATCCTGTTCCTGAATGGTGGGCCGAGTCACCTCGACATGTGGGACATGAAGCCCGAGACGGGCGAAGGCATCAAGGGTGAGTTTCAGCCGATTGCGACGTCGATGGGCGGATACCAGATGTGTGAACACCTGCCGAGGCTCGCCCGACAGATACATCGCACAACGGTGGTGCGGTCAATGCATCACAGCGTCAACAATGCTCATGCCGCTGCCGTGTATACGGCTCTCACCGGACACGACCGGGGCGAGATCGGCGGCGGTGCACGACCGACCGACAACCCGGCACCCGGCAGCGTGACAGCCCTGCTCCGCCCGCCTGAGCAACCAATCGTCCCCTTCGTGCATCTCCCGTACATGACGAAGGAGGGAGCGAAGGGACCGCCGCAGCCGGGTTTCTTCGGCGGGTATCTCGGTCGTGCCTGGGATCCGTTGTTCGTCCTGCGCGATCCGAATGCGGACAACTTCGCGATCCCGGAACTCTCGCTGCGTGACGGGGTCGACACATCCCGCTTCTCCGCTCGGCGTGAACTCTTCGAGCATCTGAACCCGACGGCGAAAACTGAAGTTGCGATGACGCGTTTTCAGGAAAGGGCACTCGACCTGCTCACCTCTCCCGCAACACAGCGAGCTTTTCGACTCGCGGAAGAGGCGGACACTCTGCGGGATCAGTATGGTCGCAACATCTATGGGCAGAGCACCCTGCTCGCCCGACGTCTGGTCGAAGCGGGGACGCGTGTGGTCACGCTGTCCTGGGCACCCGATGCCAACGCCACTTGGGACACACACGGCAATAACTTCAAGTCGCTGAAGAACACACTCCTTCCGCAATTCGACGCTGCCTGCGGCACGCTGCTGTCCGATCTCGCGGATCGTGGCATGCTTGAACGCACGGTTGTCGCTGTGATGGGTGACTTCGGGCGTACCCCGAAGATCAACGCCAATGCGGGACGCGATCACTGGAACTACTGTTACAGTCTGATGCTCGCCGGCGGAGGCTTTCGCGAGGGACTGATCTACGGAGCCAGCGACTCGACCGGGGCATTTCCGCAAAGCGACCCGCTCATTCCGGGTGACATCGTCGCCACCCTGTACAACACACTCGGCATTCCCGCAAATACCGAACTCCACGACAGCCTCCGCCGACCCCACCGCCTGATTCCCATCGGCGACGTCACCCCCGCACTTCTGGGCTGACGCGTCCCAAGCCGACGGCTCTGCCGTCGAATGATGTCAGAACCAACGTCGTCGGGCCAAACACTCCTCCATCTCAGAAATCAATCATGCAGAAGCAAGTCCGGATGGCGGCGGTCGCCGTCGACACCAAACCCGGTGACGTCGCAGGCAATCTCACAAAGATGGAAGACTGGTCCATGCGAGCGAAGGGCGCAGGGGCTGAGTTGGTGCTTTTCCCGGAGTTGTCACTGACCGGGTTTGTTCCCAATCATCCCACGGGTGATCACAACGAATGGCTACGCTCAGCACTCGCCGGTGCTCAAGCAATGGCAGAGCCAATTCCAGGTCCGGCCATCAATCGACTCATTGAGATTGCAAAGTCACACGACCTGGTGCTCTCTGCCGGCATGTTGGAGGACGCGGGTAACGTGCTGCACAACACGCAGGTGCTGATCGGACCGGACGGCGTCCTCGGTCGCTGGCGTAAGAGGCACGTGCCC
>JAJDEJ010000271.1 GCA_029259815.1 Planctomycetaceae bacterium
CAGGTCGGGGTGGCAGGGTCAGCAGCGAAGCGGATGGCCCTGACATTCGGCGTCCACACGCGCCGGGGCCTTGCGCTTCGCTTCAGACCCCGCCACCCAATGTCGTTCAGCCCGTCAATTCAGGTCCGTTGAACCACTAGGTTCACAGATGTCATCCGCTTGCGGGCAGAGCGACCGAAGTCGACATTTCCACTGGCTCATACCACAATGCCGAGCTTCGCGAGATGAGCGTCCAGCGAATGCCGTGCGAGTGGCAGTGCCGCTGGTGACGCGTCGTCATAAGCCTTTGCAAGAAGGGCGTCGAAGGTGGATGCACCAGCCTCGTAGGCGGCTTGAATCTTGTTTTCACGCCACTGACGATGGTCGAGCTGCCGCTGCAATTGTTTTCGTGGCTGAGCGAGAGGCATGCCATGAGCGGGGACGATGAACTTGCATTCGACGTCCAGGAGTCTCTGCAGGCTGTCCATGAACTCGGTCATGTCGCCGCGGTATTCACGGGAGACGATGATCGACCCCGGATTGGCAAGCATGTCCCCGGCGAGAAGTCCGCCGGTCGACTCTTCGAGGAAGCAGAGATGACCCGGATCGTGGCCGGGAGTATGAATGGCTCGGAGTCGCCAATCGGGATCACCGGGACTCGTCAGGATCTCGCCGTCAGCAAGGTGTCGATCAACCGGGAACTCGACCTGCTCGCCGGTTGCTGGATGGGCTAAGACGGGGAGATCGAACCGCTCAGACAAATGCGGCACACCGCCAACGTGATCTGGATGCGAGTGAGACAACACAATCGCTTCAATCTCAGCACCGAGTTCGATCAGGTGATCGAGTTGTGTGGTGAGGTGATGCAGTTCAACGGGGTCATCAGAGCCGGGATCGATGATCAGCAGCTTGGTTTCACCAACGATGATGCAGTTGGTGTGTGTCGCTGGAGGGATCGTCGCTGACTTGAGTGGAATGATTGTCAATCCACGACGAATCTCGAATCGGTTGTGATCACCCGGCTTTCGCTCAGTCCCGCGAGCGAGCATGGGGATCGCTGTTGCCAATGGTGCCGCTGCCAGAAGTTGTAAGGCATACGCGACGGGAGCCGAAAGGTGCATCGCACTTTGATGCCACCGCTGCCGCGTCTCTTGAGGTGTGAGCCACTCCAGTCCGATGATCTCACCTTCGATCAGTTCTTCTGCTTGATCATTACGAACCCGATGCAGGAGATACTGAGTGGCGAACCGCACTTTCGAGAACTCGGGCGTGACCCATGTCCCTGCGGGTTCAAAATCCTCTGCGTGGAGAATGAGTCCATGACGACGCAGGACTTCGTGGAACTTGATCTTTTCTTCCAGTAAGCCTTCACGATCGGCCCGGAGCGTCTGGCGGTCCGGCAATGGACCGCGGGCACACATCAAGCCGGTCTCTTCAAACACTTCACGAGCGACGGCTTCGATCATGGCCGCGTGCTCGGCATCCCGGGCATCGCTAACCAGGTTGGTGCCGTCGGTCGGGTCGATCGCTCCCCCGGGAAAGACATGATGTCCGGCCATGAACCGCAGCGAAAGATTTCGGCGTGCCATCAGCACTTCGAAATCGACTTCACCTCGCACAAGGATGCACGCAACGGCTTTGCGTGGTTCCACGCTCATGAATCACCCGGCTGAACTTTCATCTGATAACATCTGACAACATGAGGAAGCCTAGTGTAGCCTACCGTCACCAGACGTTGGACCCTTTCTTCCACGGTCTGGCAGCCGTGGGCTACATACTGACGGATGTCCACCACCAATGAACAGATGCACTCATCTCTTGACTACGCAAGGGGGCATGGTTGACACCCGACGGCCTCTGTGTCGAAATGGGCGACTCGTTGAAAAAACACTGTACAATCCCCATTTGATGATGGCACGCTGATGAAGCTTTCACTCTCTGTTCGTATTGCTGAAGAGTTTCTTTCGAAAGAAGATGCACGGTTTCCATTGGATGAGTTGACTGTGCTCGCAAAACAGGCGGGCTACGATGCGATTTGCATGCGGGCCTCCCAAGTGGGGGTGCATTCTGCTCCCGAAGATCAGCGACAGGCATTGCAGACAATCCGCGACCAGGGGCTGACGGTGACAATGGTCACCGGAAACTTTGACATCGTCTACAACAATGACGATGGCCCGACTTCCCTTCGAAACATTGGCCCCTTCCTCGAGTTGGCGAAAACACTCGATGCACCGCTCATCCGTGTCGCACTCAAGACTGAGGATGACATCGCCTTTGCTCAACAGGCGGCCGATCAGGCAGCGGACGTCGGCGTGCAGCTTGTGCACCAGTGTCATACGCTCAGTCTGTTCGAGACCGTCGATGGCATTGAACGGGCCCTCCAGCAAATCGATCGCCCCAACTTCAGATTGATCTACGAGCCAGCGAACCTCGAAATCTGTGGACAGGATTACGGCTCCGACACGATCAACCGGCTGGCGCCGTGGATCGTGAATGTGTATCTCCAGAATCAGATTCTCAAGCCTGATGGGGCAGTCACGCTCAACACGTGGTGTCGTGGCCCGGTGTCCTTCGACTTAATTCCGATCCATGAACAGGGGGGAGTCGATTTTCCTCAAGTGTTTGAAGGACTTCGATCCATCGGCTACGACGGACCCGTCACGGCTCATCAGTCGGGGCTAGAGACCGAGCCCCCTGAACAAACAGCAGCGAAGACCGCTGACTATCTGAAAGGTTTGATCCATGCAGGGTAAGATATTGATGCCCATCGGTGACGCAACCGAAACACTGGACACAATGTACGCCTACTATCGACTGCCCGAGGAAGGGCTCGAAGTCGTCGTCGCCGGCCCGGAGGCGCGGCTGTATCATATGGTGCTTCACGAGATCCCGCCGAATCCCAATGTGCCTTGGGACATCACCCAGGAGCGGCCCGGATATCACCTCCATGCGGATGTCGCGTTTGGCGACTTGCGAGCTAAGGACTTCATCGGCATGTTCATCTCGGGCGGTCGGGCTCCTGAGTATCTGCGGTATGACCAGAACCTCCTGCGAGTGACCCGTGAGATTGCTGAGGCGGGGAAGCCGATTGCGTGCCTCTGTCATGGCATTGAGATTCTGACGGCTGCCAACTGCATTCAAGGTAAGCGAGTCACAACCGTCCCCAAATGTGCCCTGGACGCTGAGCAAGGTGGCGCGACGTATGTCGATGAGCCGATCGTGCTCGACGGTCAACTGGTGACTGGTCGCGGCTATCAGGACAACACGGAACTATTGCGAGAGTTCATCCGCATGCTGCAGGACACGGCAGCAGGTGCGGCATGAGTGTGGCGGGCGACCGGGTCGAGACGGGCACATCCGATCGCTGCCAGTACGTCAATGGGCTCACCAGTCACGTCAGGCCATGTTAAGCGCTCTCCATCTCCGATGGACCAACAAAGGCGGCAAGCACGAGCCCGACAATGACCCATGCCGAGAAATGATAGAAGCCGGTGTAGAGCCTCCATTGCCAATCGATCGTCCACCAGGCGATGTCACCGATGTCTGTGAGCAAAGTGCAAGCCAGACCGGCGGTCGCTGCGAACATGACTCGGCTGCCGTAGGTGGGGAGCGCCGCGGTGACCTGTCTCAGCAGCAAGCCGACTACGAAAATGAATGCCAGATTCATGAAAAAACCCTGAAGCATGATGGAAGAATCAACTTCAGGGCGTCCATCGGGAGAGAGCATATGGACCATGGCGACTGGTCCCCAAGAGTACAGTGCGGCTCGAGAGCCGTCTTCATTCGTGACGGCCGGGACAAAGTAGGTTCCCTTTTCAGGAAAATGTTCCAACAAGGATTTTCCTGCAGCTGTATCGTTCGCGGTCTGTTTCCAGATGTGCTCGCCATAAGGAATCGGCCCTCCCCAATACAGGAACCCATACAGAAACAACACGACTGCTGCGATCACGGTGCCGAGGATTAGGCGTTTCATGAGCTACTTTGACCGATCTGGGAGGTGATGGTGAATGGCGAACGACGTCACATGCGAGGTCAGCATGGAAAGTTCCTCGGCAACCGTCAATGATTCACCGTGGCACCCGCCTACGAAAAAAGCAGCCATCGAAAGGGATTCGATGGCTGCTTGGTCGACAGCGGTCGCGGCTGAGCAGTTGGAGTTCAACGTCCAACTACCGCCTGAAGCCGCCGAAGATGATTTCGTTTTTTCGTCGTTCCATCTCAAGCATTCGATCGAACACACCGCCTCGCCACACCCGGTAGGTGCGCGTGTTCGAGCCGGAAGAGAACAGGCCACCACTACGACGAGCGGCTTGAGCCGGAGAGAAACTGACAAAGGTGATCGCGAGAGCGGCTACGACAATGAACATCTTGCGCATGGTGGTGGGGTCCTTGGAGTGCTGGAGGGGAGAGGGACGCGACGCCACGTCTCTCAACACTACATGACATCCTTGCATCGTCCATTCCTGCAGATCTTGCCGAGTAAGATTTCTCTCAATCGTTGTTTGGCATGACGACTATGGATGACGGGATGATCAGGTGAAACTTCCGAGTTGTCAGTAAACAATCGATCCGACCGTCCGTGCTGACCAATTGCATGGGACGGGTGATTCGCTTCACGTCATCGAGTCTGCCACTGACTGCAACACGAATAAGGCTGCCTCGTGCTGTCGCACTTCGCGTAACGATTGTTCGGCTGTGCTCACAGGTTTCGTTGTCTTCAGATGGTGACGCATCGTGTGATTCACATGGATCTTTGTTGAGCCGCGGTCGCGACGGGCAACGCTCACGACAACGATGCCGTCAAGGTCAGCCGGAGCGTCAGGACCAAGATGACCCGTGATCGACGCAGCGACGTCAGCCTCGGGTGTCATTTGAAGCACGCCCTTGACCATTGCGTCTGCCACCTCCTCACTAACAGGTCCAATTGATTCATTCGCCAGATCATCCGCGGAGACGTTCAGCCAGGCAGACTTCGTTTCGTTTCGATACACGACTGCCGATCCGCACAGATGCGCAGAAATGCCGGGGACCCGAGCCATCGTTGCCGCGATCAGACCTGCCGTGCAGCTCTCTGCAAAGACGATCCGTGAGTCCGCCTCCTTCAGACGCTCAGCAAGATCGTGTGCGGCGGACAAAAGAGCATCGTCCATCATACGGTCTCTCGTCTGGCTGTTATTGGGAAGAGGGAGTCACACCGTGATTTATAGTGCCTCAGCCTCACAGTATCAGGGTGTCCTCACTTCTCATACGGACGTTATTTATGCACTGCCAAGCCAGTAACCGTTCACGGGTCGGAGAGCCTACGATAACAGGGGTTTCCGGAACTGATGGTGCAACTCATGCGGTCACGAAGTCGGGAACAACGATGCAATTCTTGATTCTGTTCAGTCTACTGGCGAAATCCCTCGGGAAACTC
>JAJDEJ010000272.1 GCA_029259815.1 Planctomycetaceae bacterium
GAGTTTCCCGAGGGATTTCGCCAGTAGACTGAACAGAATCAAGAATTGCATCGTTGTTCCCGACTTCGTGACCGCATGAGTTGCACCATCAGTTCCGGAAACCCCTGTTATCGTAGGCTCTCCGACCCGTGAACGGTTACACAATCATGTGACTGGCGACTGCAATCACCTGCCTGTTGGTATGCCGATTCTGGCACCTGCTGGAATGGACGGGAGACCGAATATTCGCGCGCCTGGCGAGATTTGCAGGCATTCACTGATTTCAGAATTGCGAAGTGGAGCACCAACTTTGGTTAATCCATGCAGAGAAGATGTTGCGGTTGCCGAAGTCATAGATGAGGACTCCGTCTCCTCTTGGCAGGGAGATGATGCAAATGGTTACGACACCCCAACATCTGTCACTCCACCGAACAGCGGACTGAAGGTAAAGAAGTTTGGAAGAACCACAGGACTGACACATGGTATAATGGAAGCGGCAGTTTTTCGGTTGCATATCCCCTATGACTCAGAAAACTTTAAGGCATTGGTGTGGTTTCAGGGAGTTTGGTCTGTGAGGTCAACGAGTACTGAACCATTTGCACTTGGCGGTGACTCCGGAAGCTTGGTCGTTACGGAGGACGGTAATCATGCCGTGGGTTTGGTGTTTGCCACTGCTGCAAAAGGCGCACGGTCTTTTGTCGTTCCAATGGCCCGTGTGACTGCCTGCTTTCAGGGGTTTGAATTAGTTTCTTCACATGGAATCTAGCGAACTAGCTCTGCAGCATGCTGCAGAATCGCTCTTGGCGCATGTTGATCGCTTCCCTTGGTTTGTTGGACTTGGGGTTGGTCAAGTGAACGATGAGGATGCGCTTATTCTCTACGTGACCTCGCAGGCTCACCGAGAGATCGCTTCTCTCACTCAGGAATGGGAAGGCATACCATTAGCCATCGTGCCGACGGGGAAGGTGCGCCCTGCGGAAGAGACAGAATACGCTTGGTAGGAGTAAGCCTATCCTGTCGATCCAATTCTGGCTCCGAACGCTTTTTAAACTGACTTGCAACCAGATTACTTGATGCGCACGAGAGTTGCAGATCCGCTTCCTGACGTGTGCAGCTGGTTAGCTTTCTCACAACTCCGGGATCGGCTCGTCCGCAGCGATGTCCTCGCCTTCCCAGTTGGGTTGATCGTTGTCGAAGGTCAGGATTCGGTGAGCACTGCCGGGAGCAGGAGAGACGTTGATGGTCGGCAGATGTCGTTGCAATTCGGCGATGATGTCAGCGCTTGCAGAGTTGGTCGCGAGGTTGTCCCATTCGTGTGGGTCAGCGAGCATGTCGTACAGTTCTTCGGAGCCGTCGGCGTACTGGATGTAACGCCATCTGGATGTGCGGACGCCGTGGTTGTGTTGGTTGTGGGTCGTGATGGCGGGCCACTCTCGTCGCGTGTTGGCGTGCGTGAGTTGTGGGACGAGCGAGTGGCCTTCGAGGCCGTCTCTCGCCGGGAGTCCGCAGAGGTCGACAAGGGTGGGATACATATCGAGCAGTTCCGCTGGCTCGTGACAACGAGCACCCGCTGACACGCCCGGCCCGGCGAAGATGAGCGGCACGCGGGTGCCTCGGTCCCAGAGCGTGTTCTTGCCGGTGATCAGCTTTTCGCCCAGATGCCAGCCGTGATCGGACCACAGGACGACAATCGTATTGTCGGCATGTCCACTCGCATCGAGTGCGTCGAGGATGCGCCCCACTTGCGAGTCGACGAAGCTGGTGCATGCCAAATAGGAGCGGACGAGATTGCTCCATTGATCTGCCTCTTCCAGAAACTTCAATCGGGGTTCGGGCAACTTCCAGTGCAAGTACCACGAGAAGCGGGGCGTGTCATCCCGATCGTCTTGACGCACAGGCGGAAGCAACAGCGAGTCTTCCGGGTAGAGATCGAACCACTGCTGTGTCGCATAACAGGGGACGTGTGGCAGGAAGAATCCTGCTGCCAGAAAGAATGGCTGCGGAATGTCTTCGTCTAACGTGTCGACTGCCCAACTTGCGACGCGCCAGTCCCCCTTATCCTTGTCCTCATGGGGGAAGACTCCCCAATCGACGAGCGGATGCGGGTGGGGGGTCTCGACGAGTTTCTTATCAGGCTTGGCACCGACGGATGACGGCGGTCCGTATTCGTCGAACTCTGTTTGTTGGCTCTTACGGTCAATGCTGCCGTGGAAGATCTTGCCGGCACTGTAAGTTCGGTATCCGTGCTGGGCGAGGTACTGCGGCAGGGTGATGATGTCTCGCAACTCGTCGACGTTGCGGAACCAGGGGGCCAGTCCGTAGATGCCGGTGGTCGAAGGGCGCAGCCCGGTCATCAGGCTCGTTCGCGATGAGTTGCACAAGGGTGACTGGCAGTGGGCGTTGGTGAACAGGGTGCCGCGGGCAGCCAATCGATCGATGTGCGGCGTCTGCACCTGCGGGTGACCACCCAAACAGCCGATCCAGTCGTTCTGGTCATCAATGGCGATGAAGAGGATGTTCGGTCGCGCGTCGTCGGCTGCTGCGATTGAGGACGCAAAGAGTATGGCAAGGAGGAGTGGTAATCGGATGGGGTGCATATGGTACGTCTCCGGTAGGTGTGATCATGCAGACTATGCGAACTCCATCTGAGAGAACAGTCGCGACAACGATGGATGGAAGCCGTCTCCCAAGCCGACGGCTCTGAGGCTGTGAGTTTTTCGTAGGACGGATTTCCAAATCCGTCCGACATACAATTTTACCGATGAGAACGCAAACATGGATACTGTTTCTGGACGGACTTGGAAGTCCGTCCGGAAGGTGTGCTCATACTACCGTAGCTCCTTGAGAATGCGTTATTTGAAGGGGAATTCGGCTTGTTGCGAGTTTGAGGTTTGCAGTTGGCGGTCGGCGTGGACGGCGGCGATGGCTGCTTGAACCGCTCGGAGGTCCA
>JAJDEJ010000273.1 GCA_029259815.1 Planctomycetaceae bacterium
CACCGCCGCCAAGGCCACCTTCGCCTTCAATGCAGCCCCCAACTTCCGACGTTTCCTGCTCATGATTCTGGACCTCCCATCCGCATCCCTCAGGACCCGGATTCGACCTTATTGGACTGTCCAGTTTTTGGGGTCCACCTCAGACATTCAGATGTTGAAGTATGTCTCAGAGGGAAACTGGCGGGCACGCATTGCCCGCGCATGAACGCGGGCCCTTCTCGAAAGCGGAACGCCGTGCAGGATCTGCGATCAAAGTTTGGTGTCTCGGAGCGTCGGGCGTGTGACGTGGTCGATCGCAAGCGGCTCCGGCGGCTGTTTGGGCTAGGTCCACAAAACCGGCGACGACCCAGCTTACCCACGGTCTTGGAGGACTCGAGGGGGGACGATCTGTCGCTGGCCGCTGTGTCTATCTCAACATCTGAAGCACACGCATTCAGCATACAAGAGGGAACAGCAGACGCTCGTCGCCTCAGAACGGACACTCCGACAGTCGGCCATACTCCCCATCGAGCCACGCACTGGGGTCGAGTCCCACAGCGGCGACGACCACGCACAGAACCCCCTCAAGGTTCGTCAGCACATCTTCGTACGACACACGAACAATCTGCCAGCCGGCGGCTTCGAAAGACGCCTGCCGCTTGAGATTACGCTCGGCCCGATCAGCATGGCTGTCGCCGTCAACCTCGACGATGAGGCGCTTATTCAGGCGAAGTCGACAATGAAACGTTCGATTGTGAACTGACGACGGAACTTCATGTCTGTGAGTTGGCGCAGTCGCAGGGAGTGCCAGAGCTTTTGCTCGGGGATAGTCATGTTGGATCGAAGCGTACGGGCATGCTCTCGAAGCTTGGACGTGCGTCGTGGGTGTGGAGAGCGAGCCATCTCTTTTCCCCCCTCACCCCAGCCCTCTCTTCCACAGCAACGCGGGTGAGCCTAGGGCAGTCGCTTGCGGAGGAGAGGGGGGCGAGTGAATCGATGGAGACTGATATCAACAACCCTCTCTCTTGCTCGCGATTTGAACCACAGAACTCATAGATCGTCTCACAACTCCCCGTGACCGTTGAGCAGCGTGACCGTTGTCCCCTCTTCGTCGATTGCGGCGGCGAGTTTGCGGGGGAGGCGGCAAGAGAGGGTGACGCGACTGTCGGTGTACTCTCGGTCAGTCACGTCTGCGTGCTCGGCGAGCCAGGCGAAGAGGCGACCGTTGCCGACGCTCGTCTCGATCTCAGCGTCGAGATAGCCGTCCCCCAGACGCTCGGCGACGGCGGTTTCCAGTTTCTCGAGACCGGTGCGTTGGACGGCACTGACGGTAATCCCCTCTGTGTGCTTGGCACGGAGGATGTCGACCGTGGCGCGGTCTGAGACGTTGTCGATTTTGTTGAAGACGAGAAGTGGATGCTCGCTGTCAACGCCGATGTCGTTGAGGACGCTGTTGACCGTCTTGATGTGCTTCTCAACGTCTGGATGACTCGCGTCGACGACATGCAGCAACAGGTCGGCGTGTCGGGCTTCAGCGAGGGTTGAGCGGAATGACGCGACCAGATGGTGGGGCAAGTTGCTGATGAACCCAACTGTGTCGCTTAGTAGCACGTCACCCCAATTGGGGAGTGTCCACTTGCGGGTGCGGGTGTCGAGCGTGGCGAAGAGTTGATCGGCGATGTAGACGTCCGCTCCCGTGAGAGCATTCATCAGCGTGCTTTTGCCGGCGTTGGTGTATCCGACGAGGGAGACGGTCATGTGGTCTCGACGACCAGCAACCGTTCGCTCGCGTCTCTTCTCGACATTCTTGAGCTTGCGTTTGAGTTCAGCGATGCGTCGATCGACGAGCCTGCGATCGGTTTCGAGCTGCTTTTCACCCGGACCCCGACCGCTACCGATGCCGCCCTCGATGCGTTCGAGGTGGGTCCACATGCGGGTCAGTCGCGGACGCATGTAGAGCAGTTGGGCGAGTTCGACCTGCAGCCGTGCTTCGTAGCTGCGGGCGTGCGTGGCGAAGATATCGAGAATCACTTCACTGCGATCGACGACAACGGTGCCGGTCTCGTCCTCGATGGCTTTTCCTTGAGCGGGAGAGAGATTCGCATCAAAGGCGATCAGTTCAGCATCCGTCTGCTCGATGAGTTGCTTCAACTCGGCGACTTTGCCGCTGCCGATGTAGGTGGCAGGATTCGGTTTGTCACGGACTTGAAGGAGCGTGCCGACGACCTCTGCGTCAGCAGTCTCGATCAACCCCGTCATCTCATCGAATGCACGTTCGCGTTCGTCACGCCGTTCCGGGGGGAGAACTCCAACGAGGACAGCTCGTTTGGATCCAACCTTGAGTTCCTCACGTTTCGGATCTGCCAAGTGGTAAATGCTCCTTTGGGGGGGGGATGACTTGAGTGTGGGTCGGTAATGGCTGTGTGCGTATGACGCAAGGGTACTCACGCCCGGGGAATGGGACACACTGATCAAAAAATGGTTCAGCGGGACTTGTGTGATCTACGGTCGACCGAACTCTGATCTCGTAGCGGCGGAGCCGTTCAATCCTTGTGCTTGACGAGGGTCACACAATTCCCCCTGTCATTGTACTCAAGCGAGGTAAGGAACGACTCCATCAATTTGATGCCGCGACCACTCGGCTTGTCGAGATTTTCATCAGCGGTCGGGTCTGGGACGTCAGCGAGGACAAACCCGTCCCCTTCGTCCTCGATCTGGAGCCAGACTTTCTGATGGTCCACCTGACAACGGACGAAGATCTTTTTCGACGGGTCGCGTTTGTTGCCATGCTTGACAGCATTCACGAGAGCCTCTTCGATGGCCAGCCGCATGACGAAGATATCTCGGTCTGAAAAACCAAACTCCTCGACCGAGCGAATGATCCGGTCCTGAAGTTCTTGCGCAGCAGGCGTGTCGCCTGCGAGAGTGACTTCGATTTCGTGCGATTCCGACATTTGTGAACCAGAGAAACCGTTGATGAGACTCCATTATCGAAACAGAGATCAGATAATCAGCCTGTCGGCAGATCGTCACAGTGACTGCAGATTAGAGCCCCTCAAGAGCTTGATCCTGGTCGTCTTTGATATCGAAGACCTGATTCAGCTTGGTAATGGCGAACACCTCATAGATGTCCGGTCGAATTGAGCAGAGGCGGAGTTTGCCGCCTGCGGATTTCACCTTCTTATCCATCGTAATGAGTTTGCCCAAGGCAGCACTCGACAGGTATTCGACGTTGGAGAAGTCGAGTATAATCTTCTTGCGACCATCATCCTCAACCAACCCAAAGAGTTGGTTGCCAATGATCTGAATGTTGGTTTCATCCAGAATCTTTTTATCGACAAACTTGGCGACGGTGACATCACCAATCGTCTCAATGTCCAGTCGGCGCTTGCCGGATGCCATAATGCGTTTTCCGGGAATAGTGTGCTGATGAATCAGTGGCAATGTCGTCCGTCAGCAATTGACGGGGGGGTAAAATGATTGTCAATCGCTCCCTGATGCGACCACAACCACTTCTCGCCAACGACGTCCAACGATAGAAATCACTATCACCTTCCGTCCCAGCGGTGTCAAGCGAACGTCACGGATGAGAGGGAAGCGTATCGGCCCATCCATGAAACTTGAACCTGCCCTGATTCAACAATGCTGGTTCCTCGCCGGACCGACGGCCGCTGGCAAAACCGAAACTGGTCTGCTTCTCGCTGAGCATTTGGGAGCCGAGATCATCGGGCTGGATTCAATGTCGCTGTACCGGGGAATGGACATCGGCACCGCCAAACCATCGCTGGAGGAGCGTGAGCAGGTGCCACATCACCTCATCGATGTGCTGGAACCGGATGAGGAATTCACGGTCGCCGACTATGTCCGTGAGGCAGAGGCGATGTGTCATCGGGTGATCGACAAGGGGATGTTGCCGCTGTTTGTTGGAGGCACCGGTTTGTATCTGCGGGGACTACTGAGAGGAGTCTTTGCCGCTCCACCGGCCGATTGGAAATTCCGTCGTCAACTTGAATCGCGTGTGGAGACTGACGGCCCCGAGGGATTGCATCGGGAGTTGCAAACGGTCGATCCCCCCACGGCGATGCGACTGCATCCGAACGATGTGCGACGGGTTGTTCGTGCGTTGGAAGTTTTCCACCTGACGGGTCGACCTGCGTCACAACAGCAGCAAGAGTTGCCTTTGCCGACCGAAGAACGACCGCAACACGTGTACTGGATCTCTCCCCCGCGAGAATGGTTGTACGAGCGAATCAACCAACGCGTCATCCGAATGATCGAAGCGGGGTGGATTGAGGAGGTCCGCAGGCTTGTGGAGCAAGACGGTGGCCTGAGTCGTACGGCGAGTCAGGCGCTGGGGTACCAGGAACTCACCGCGTACCTTGCCGGAGAGGACTCTCTGGAGGGAGCCATTCGGAAGATTCAGACACGGACTCGGCAGTTCGCCAAACGGCAGCACACCTGGTTTCGCAACCTCGAAGAATGCCGCCCTATTGAGATCACAGGCGAAGAGACAGCGGCTGAGATCGCGGCTCGATTGATCGAGCGTCAATCTGTTTGAGTGGCACACCGCGTGCATCACGATGCGAGGCCGACGGATGAGAGTCGTTCATCTTCGGATTTCAGTCGTTCGAACGCAGCAAACGACCGATCGTGGCCAGGATCACACTCCATGATCGCTCCGCAAGATTGTCGATCTTTCAATCAGCAGCCCCCAGACTTGCAAAGGAATGAGATGGGAATGCAGACAAGCATGCAAACGGAGTTGTTCACACGGTCACCCGATGGTTTTCATCGCCGCGGGCTGCTCGATGGGCCCCTGAATGAGCAGACGTCTCATGGCCGATGGCATCCCTTATCTTGGTCAAGTCAAAGTGAGTTATTGCAGGCATTTGTGGGTTATGCACAGTCCCAATTGCTCGAATCGACTCAGCCTGCTCATCGCATGCGTAGTGCGGGGCCAATGGCGGACCGAGCTCTCGACTGGCTGCGGCGGTGTGGATTCTCGATCGAGGATGTAAATCATTTGCAATTCGGACTTTACACCACTTCCTCAGACGTCGAGCTGTTTCTCACGAGTGTCGGGTTTGTTCGTGACCGGATCGCCAACACGCGGTTGGGATTCGACTTCTCGCCGATGGTGCAGCACGAGTGGACGGGCTGTCTGGTCGTGCCGATGCACGACCGATTCGGCGAGATTGTCGATCTCGGTTTTGTGAACTTCGACGGTGACGCAACACCAACGATGCGCTGGCTGTGTGGAGCCAATGAGACAGGCATCGTGGCGTATGGCTTGCACCGTGTGTTGGCTCATCAGGCACAGGCCAACCAGACGAAGCGAGAGGCACTGATCTTCGTCAACGAGGTGATCGATGCCGCCTCTTTGCAGTGCCGGGGTTTTGAGAACGTCGCCGCGGTCGGCGCTCTGGAGGAGATGTCACCACACCGCTGGGAGGCATTGTTTGATCTCGGTTTTGCTCGTGTTGATCTCGTCTTCCGCAATCGGGCCGCTCAGCAGGCACAGATTCGACATTTCCTCACCACTCGCAACGGGGCGACTCGGTGTCCGGAAGTCCATGTCTTTGATTCGACCCAATTCGGCCCCGGCGAATCGGCGTCCGAATTTGTGACGCGGCAAGGATCTGACGCCTTTCGGCGACTTCTCGAAGGACGTGCCTTCGTGCGTCGACAATGGGTCGAGCCCGAATTCGGCCATCGTTTGCCGCAGATAAATCGGCAGATTGGGTATGCCTTTCAACCGGAGCGGTTCTGGGAGGCGATCAATCATCGACTGCATGCGGTGGGCGATCCGGCGGACAACATCGAGTGTCAGCACATGGCTGACGAGGTGGCCCAAGCATTAATGATCGGCGACTTCGACGGGGCTCATCACATGCTTGACCTCTGGCCAATCGAACGCTGGCAATGGTCGGCAGCGACGTCCGTCTCACCCCGTTCGGTCATTGGCATGGATGCGGCTCTCGATGCCGTCTGCTCGACAGCGACTGAAGGTGAGAGATTTCATTGGAGCGATAGATCTTCCACGACTGCAACCAGTGACGTCACGCTCATTCAAGCGACGGGCGCTCGACAACGCACCGAACGTTTGATTGAAATCCTCCTCAATGACGTCAGGGCGGACGACGATGGTTTAAGCGTCGTTGTGTGCGACAACGGACTGCAGCGATTCATTACGCTGCTGATTCATGAAATGGTCCGGAAGCAGTCGAAAGGTTGCGGATTATCAATCTCGGAGGTCGCTGCCCGACTACGGGGCGACGAGCCATCTGCCGGATTCCGAGACAAGCCATGGCTCGTCGATGAAGCGGTCGACCAACTGCATGACTGGTCTGACCGGCTCTGCTTCATTGATCAACCGCACACCGATAGGGCTCTGTTCTTGCAACTGGAGGACTTGCATCTCGAGAACGGTCCGCTCGGTGGAATCTATCTTGATCTGACCGATGAAACGGCTGCCGAACACGGTGGTTTCCCAAGCACAGACGACAGCATCATCGGAACGACTTACGAGCGACTGGCACGTGACTTCGACTGTACAATCGTCGCCGCTGTCTCCGGTCAACCAACATCACCTCGTCAAAGAGATCAAGAGTCGAGTGATCGGGTCTGGCGTCGAAGCGAGTGGGTCGCGGCAAGTGAGAAGCCGACCGTCGGTCCCTACCGGCGCGATGCCCAGGACTTTCGAGCCCTGCTGCGACACTGGATCGTCCAGACCGAGCGACGCACGCGCTTCGAGCCCGATCCTGTTTAGAAATTGCTGAGACTCAGCGATGCGGCACGTCCAGTCCAGGGGAAAGGGCATGCCACTCTTGTATTGGCTCAGGGAAGAAATGCATCGAGCAGCACGAGATCGTCTGCCGGTGCGATCTCGATGTCGGTGCGGTCTGCGGGTAGCAACACGGTCTTTCCGAGTGGCAGGTCCAGTGACTCATGGTCGGTCTGCAAGCTGCCATTTCCTGCAAGGACCATCAGGACATGAAAGGCATCGTCATGTGGCATCGAGAATGACTTCGAGCCGCTGTGACGTTGCAGTATGAAGTGCGGACAGCGAACGAGTTCCTCGTGACGATGATCTCCCTCAAACACGACAGGACAGACAGGGTTCACCGGCCCGCGTTCGAAATTGATGCAGCGGAGGGCCGCTTCGATGTGCACTTCGCGCGGCTGACCATCGGCCCCCATCCGTCCCCAGTCATACAGCCGATAGGTGAGATCGCTTGACTGCTGAATCTCAGCAAGGAGCACGCCACTGCTGATCGCATGCACGGTCCCAGCGGGCACGAAAACGCAGTCACCCGGTTGCACACTCAAACGGTGCAGCACTTGTTCGACAGTGCCATCATCCAACGCGGCACGCAGGTCAGTTGCAGTGACACCTGTCTTGAGACCAACGAACAACTTGCTGTCTGCGTCAGCATCGAGGATAACCCAAGCCTCGGTTTTCCCATTCTCTGTCGGGTCATATTCCTTCGCCAGTCGATCATCTGGATGCACCTGCACCGAGAGCACGTCGGTCGCGTCGAGGAACTTCACGAGGAGTGGAAACTGATCTCGCCCGGCATGACGCCCCAGAAGCGGCACATTCTGCTGTTGCACGAGTTGTGCGAGGGACAATCCTGCGAACTCTCCCCCACTCACGATGCTCTGATCGGCCCCGTGATCGGCAATCTCCCAGCTCTCGGCGTAGTCCGCCTCCGGGCCAATCGACTTGTGCAGCACCGACCCTAACCGCTGTCCTCCCCAGCGGATCCGCTTCAGCAGTGGATCAAACACCAACGGTTGCATTAATTCGGATTTCGCATTTGAGAGTGAATTATTGTTCAGTCATTGGATTCAATAGGAGCGGAATCGCCGGGGTGGAGACTCGACTGGACTTCCCATCATCGATTTGCAAGAGTCCTGTCCCCTCCAGATGCTCACATCACCCTGTCCTTCTGACAATACAGCCGATCCGTCCCCTGTAAATACCCGTCCAGGGACGCTGCGGCCCGAATTCACATGCTGAAAATCTCTACGGTCATGTTATTGCTGACAGCTCTTCTCACCGCCCTGCCCGGCTGTGCGGCAATGACGACGATGAAGTCGGCCGCATCGACCACGATGGCCTCCTTCCGTCCCGGCACCAGTGGCTATCACGACCCCACCACTGACAGTAGCGATCCCTGGGTGCAGCAGGTCGGCGATACAGCGCGCGGGCATCAAACGAAGGATAAGGATAGCGACCCGCCGTGGCTCCGGAACATGTTAACGTCGCAGAAGGCCCGTGATATCGAAAGCAATCTGGGAATCGAGTGACAGCAAAACTCACTCCCCCGCTTCCGACGTTTGATCACTCCGCTTGAGTGGTCCTGCAGAGGACGAGCCGCCACCGTTCGTGCCGCGTGAGGCAATTGCCCGGCTAACGGCATCGAGCAGGACGTCCATCGCAAACGGTTTGCGGATGTAATCCACAACGCCCAGCATCTCTGCGTACGCCTTGTGACGCCCGCCCTCGTTGGCGGTGATCATGATCACAGGCGGAGGGTCACTGATCGTTTTCAGGTACTCCAGCACCGGGAATCCACCCATTTTTGGCATCATCATGTCGGTGATGACAAGGTCGGGCTTCAAGGATTCGACGAGCTTCTGCCCTTCGACGCCGTTGGGGGCATGCGTAATCTCGTAACCAGCTCCGTCGAGGACGCTGGTCAATGTCGAGGCGATTTCGCGGTCGTCTTCGATCAGCAGGATATTCTTGCGGTCTGCCATGAGTCGTGTGCTCGAGTTTTGGGATCAACGGAACTGATTGCATCCTAGGGTCGCCGAATCGGTTTCTCAAGACGCCCCCCTTGCCCGACGAATGAACGACTTCACCATCGCCAAATCCTTGACCCCGGGCGACGTCTCCACACCGCTGGCCACGTCAATGCCCCACGGCTGGACAGTCCGCACCGCTTCGGTGACGTTCTCCGCCGTCAGCCCTCCCGCGAGCACCAACGGCGGCCAGTCATTTGATCGATGTTCAGGTGCAAGAGATTCCCAGTCGACCATCTCCCCAGTGCCTCCATAGGCGTCGGGACTCCTCGCATCGACGAGCCATGCCCATGGCGATGCACCGACTGCCTTGGACTCCATCATTTGCTGGGAAGCGAGTCTCGCAAAGTCTCCATCCGTTCGCACCGCCCGAATGACTTGGAGTTCAGCGAGTTCAGCGAGCTCAGCGAGCATTGTCGCGGGCTCATCGCCATGCAGTTGCACTGTCGACAGGCGACACGAGGCTGCGATACGTCGGATTTCGTCAGCCGTGTGATTCACAAACACGCCGACTGGGGTCACACCAAATGGCAGTGCATCGACGATCTCTCTCGCGACCGTCTCGTCGACACAGCGAGGTGATCGCTCATAGAAGTTGAGTCCAACCGCATCTGCACCGCTCTTCGCTGCTGCGAGAGCAGTGACGACGTCCCGGATTCCACAGATTTTGATCCACATCGCGATCGGTCAGTCCTCGGGGGTCAGCAGTTCGACCAAAGTGCGCACCATCACCCCCGTGCCGCCGCTGTCTTGCTGAGGTGACCCCTTCTCGACGAAGGACGGACCGGCGATGTCGAGGTGGACCCAAGGCACGTCTGCCACGAACTTTTCGAGAAACTTGGCCGCAATCGAGGCTCCGCCCCAGCGGGTGCCGACGTTCTTGACGTCAGCGACGTCGGACTTCAACTGCTCTGCGAACTCGTCGTCCATTGGCAGTTGCCACAGTTGCTCGCCCGCACGAGTCGAGGCAGCGAGGACCTCATTGCACCATGTCTGGTCATTCGTGAAGGCCCCGGTGATGTTCTCTCCCAACGCAACGACGCACGAGCCAGTCAGAGTCGCGAGGTCGATCATGCGGTCAACCTTCTGGTCGACCACATAGGACAACACATCAGCGAGGACCAGCCGACCTTCGGCGTCTGTGTTGAGCACTTCGATCGTCACGCCATTGCGAGCGGTGAGTACGTCCCCCAGTTTGTAGGACGAGCCGCTGATCATGTTCTCAACCAGTCCGACGGCTCCCACGACGTTGACCGGAAGTTTCAGGCGAGCAATAGCCGTCATGGCTCCCAGCACGGTCGCCGCCCCCGCCATATCGGACTTCATGGTGTTCATGGAGGCCGTCGGCTTGAGCGAAAGCCCGCCGCTGTCAAAGGTGACCCCCTTTCCGACGAGTGCAGTGACTGGATCGCCGTCACCTGCCCCGTTGTAGCGCAGAATCACGACGCGTGGCGGTCGATCACTCCCCTGCGAGACCCCCAGCAGCGAACCCATCCGCTCCTGCCGGATGCGAGACTCGTCCATGATCTCACACCGGAGACCCACCTCATCGGCAAGTTGTCCGGCACGTTGGGCAAATGTCTCCGGGTAGACATCCGCAGCCGTGCGATTGACCAGTTCCCGCACCAGATTGATGGCTTCCCCAAGGGTGTTGCCCAGTTCGATGGCCGCCTCGAGATCTACGCTCCTAGCATTTTCGGGCAACACATAGGTCACTGATGCGAACGGATGTCGTCCCGGCTCCGACTGATACACCCCAGGTCCCACACAGCCGACAACGAAGGATGTGGCGATCTCTTGAGCCGTGTCGTCGAGACTGAGTGAATTGCCCTCGACGGTCGGGATCGCACAGGCAATGGACAGCTTCGGCTGTCGAGAAACCTGCAAGGCAGCCGTATTATACGCCTGTCGAATCGATGGAATGTCGAGCCGTACAGGGTCACCAAGGCCGACGATCAGCAGACGGGTCGCTGTGATCGCAGGAGCATCCGGCACAACGAGCGTCTCCCCCAGCTTGCCGGTCAGATCGCCCGCTTCTCGCAGTCGTGTGAGTTGACCGTCCAGCGCCACATCGAGAGCGCTGACAGTCGGGCTGAACTCCTCACCCTCCACGATGCCGACGACCAGCCAGTCGCCCGTGACCTCCGCCAGCGATTCCGTAGTGGCTCGACTCTCCATGTTGTCTCCTCAGATGTCGGTTGAAGATATCAGCTTGGATCTTTGATCGACGGCGAAATATCAGGTTCTCAAACGTCTCGCAGCTCTTCGCAGGACGGGCAGACTCGCTTCCGTGTGCTCTTCGGTCATTCTAGGATGATTGGCGTCAGTTTGTGCAGTTCGTCGGGCCGAGGACAGGACATGGCCAGTTTTGAAGATCGAGTGACCGTGCAGCGTCCGGTCGAGGATGTGTTCGATTTCTTCAGCGTGACCCGCAATCACGAGAAGATGTCCGAAGGGAATCTGGGACTCGCGTTTACGCAGGCTCCAGAGCAATTTGAACAGGGGTCATTACTCCATTTCGACATTCAGGGCTTCGGGCAAGTGCAATCGGTGGTCTATGAGATCCTCGAGTTTGAGCGTCCGCTGCGATACCTCGAACACCAGATCGAAGGCCCGATGAAGGAATGGATCCACGAACATTTGTTCATTCCTGAGGGAGACACGACGGTGGTCGTCGACAAAGTGCAGTTTGAACCGCCGGGCGGATTGATCGGACTGCTGGTGAGTGAGTCCCGAGTACTCGAATCATTGGAGGACGGCATCTACTCCCGAAATCAGGCTCTCAAGCAGATGCTCGAAAGCGGGGCCTGACTTGGCCGCCGAACAATTGCCCCGCCTGCCTCAACGAGGCAGCAAACGATCGACTGAACGCAACTCGGCGACATTCGCCGCCCTGATCGGTCTGTGCTTCCTGGCGTTTGGCTTCCTTGGCCTCGTCTCGATGGTGCTGCCCCAGGTGCGAGGCTTGGTGCTGCTGCTTGTGGGAGGCGTCGGCTTTTTCGCTTTGCACTATCTTGTGTGGGGACGACTGTTGACCAAGCTGCGTGAGGAGGAAGCGGCTGCTCAAGCGAAGGACAAGTGAGGGAGTCTCACTCAGCCGACTGACCGGTGAAGTAATCGGGCTCGCTGCCGGACTTCCACTTGATGTTACAACCGATGCTGGGCTTCTGCTCAGCAGGGACGGGCTGACCGGCGAGCACCTGATCACAGGCGGCACGCAGATCGGCACCAGTCACCGGGATGCCGCTGTCGGGACGGCTGTCATCGAACTGTCCACGGTAGACGAGTTTGTGATTGCTATCGAACAGGAAGAAGTCCGGCGTGCAGGCGGCGTGGTAGGCCTTAGCGACATCCTGCGTCTCATCATACAGGTACGGGAACGTATACCCTTGCGACTCAGCCTCCTGCCTCATCTTGTGGGGACCGTCCTGCGGGTAGTTGTCGACATCATTCGAACTGATCGCGACAACACCGAGCCCCTTCTCCTGGTACTCCTTGCCAAACTTGGCGAGATCCTCACGCAGGTGGATAACGAACGGACAGTGATTGCAGATGAACATCACCAGCAGTCCCGACTTGCTGTCAAAGTCGGAGAGTGAGACGGTGCTTCCATCAACATTGGGCAGGGAAAAATGAGGGGCTTGGCTGCCAAGCGGCAACATCGTGGATGCGGTTTTGACCATGGTGGGGATGCTCCATTCCGTGCGGTGTGTTCTGGTGTGACGACACGTTCGTATCAATGCAGTAGAGCGAGTGCCGATTGACCTGGCAACCAGTCGATTATCCAAGCAGCCAGATGTCCACGACTCCGACCAGTAGCAACCCGATGCTGATAACGGCGTTCACCTGAAAGAAGGCGATGTTCACACGCGTGAGGTCGTCGGGGCGAACAAGCCAGTGTTCGTACAGGAGCAGCATGCTGACGATCACTATCCCCACAAGAAACACGGCCCCCAGTTCGGCGACGTGCCAGAGGGCGAACAGACAGAGGATGGTGCCGACGTGACTGAGAGCTGCCAAGCGCAGAGCGAGCGGCACACCCCAGCGAGCAGGAATGCTGTTGAGGTGCCGATCGCGGTCGAAGTCGACATCCTGACAGGCGTAAATGATGTCAAACCCGCCCACCCAGAAGAACACCGCTCCTGCCAGTAGGAGCGGAATGGCGGTGATTCCGCCGGTCACTGCGATCCAGGCAGCGATGGGCGAAAGCATCAACGCAGCCGACAGCCAGTAGTGGCACCAGGAAGTGAATCGTTTGGCGTATGAGTAGCCCAACAGAAACAGCAGCACGGGGACAGCGAGGATCAGCGGCCACGAGTTCGGCAGGAACAGCAGTGTGGACGCGATGAACCCGGCTGCACTCAGGAGTGTGAAGGCCGCCACAGCGGGGACGCTGAGCAGCCCGGCTGGCAGATGACGTCCAGCCGTGCGGGGGTTGACGGCGTCAATCCTGCGGTCGACCAGTCGATTGAATGCCATCGCTGCCGAGCGGGCGAAGACCATGCAGAGCAGGATGCCGAGCAGATCTTGGCCTCGAAAGGGCGTCGTTCTCCACGCTAACACGGCCGACAGCAACGCGAACGGCAGAGCGAACACCGTATGGCTGAATCGAATCAGGTCCAGAAACTGACGGATGGAAGAAAACATCAGAAAAGTCTCGCCTAGATTTCCCTGTCGTTTGGAACCGTAACGAGCACAGAATCATCACACCATTCTGAGCGTTCATCCAAAGTGAGTTTGGCAGATGTGTAGGACGGACTTCCAAGTCCGTCCATAATCAGGAGACGGTATCTCGGGGCGGACTTGGAAGTCCGTCCTACGGCTTTGCGCATAGAAAAACGACCGGCAGTACCGATCGTTTTTAAGTGGCGCGGGCAGGATTCGAACCTGCGACCTCGAGGTTATGAGCCTCGCGAGCTACCGGGCTGCTCCACCGCGCGTCACGTGTTAACTCATTCTATCGACGCATCGCAGAACAGTCGACCCTTGAAAGACTTGAAAATGATCCATTTCGACGATTTCGAGGCTGTGTGCAGCGCGACCGATTCCCAGCGAATCATACCAGCGGTATGATCTTGACCGTCAACGCGCGGGTGAAGCCACATCTTTCTTTCGAGGGAGGACGATCATAGATCTTGTTGAACAGTAAATCAGTTGGGTGTCAGTCAGGACCAGGCGAAGGGCGGAGCCAGCTTGCTATTGAAAATGGCGAAGGAGCGGCTTGGAGGCGACTTCGAACATATCGCAGCAGCCGTTCCCGATGCGGATGACATAATCGATGCGGCTCCCGAGGCAGACGACGGTCTGGGGGGCTCTTGGGGGGATGGCGTCCAAGTTCGGTGTCGGGGACAATCTCGGAGATGTGGCGGCCTTGGCCAGTGGCTTCGACAAGCTGGGACTCGATGCCGACATGATCACGAATTTATTCCCACGGTTCTTGAGTTCGTTGAACAACACGCCGGTCCACCGATCAAACAGATTCTCGAAGGACTTCTGAAACGCTGATGACCGACTCGTCCGCGAAGACTCCCGCTGCTGGCCAACTCCCAGCCCGGACGACGATGATTCTCGTCGGACTGGTGATTGCGTATGTCTTTTTGCAGCCGTCACTTGAGAGATGGTTGAGGGTCGAACTCCCGAGTCTCACAGACGAGCCGGGCCAAGTCGCTGACCACGCTGACGCACGACCCGCAGAGCCCACGTCGGCCACGAGAGAGTCACATGATGGCACTCTCGCCGCTGATCCTGTCGTTCCTTCAAACGATAAATTGGGCGAGCTTCGTGAGACGGACAATCACGTGTTCGTGTCGACCGCCGGGCTGCGGTATCGGCCCGGTAGCCAGGAGGGGCACAGAATTGATCACGTTCTCAGACACAGCCAGGACGATACGTCGCGACCGGTCCATGGAGTGTTCGATGGTGACCGAGACGAGATTCTCGCGGTCATTGACGAGGCCTATCTCATCACTCAGGAGCGAGGCCCTCCGGACGTGACGAGCGAAGAGCAAGATCGTCGGACGGTCTGGACCATCGATCTGGGCCGACGGATTGGATATGTCGGTGGTCAGTCGGGACAACGGAAGAATCGACCGACGGCTCATCACATCAAGCTGATTCTGGAGAACGGCAGCAATGTCGTCTCAGCGTATCCGGTTCGCGTGTCGAGTCGCTGATCAGGAATCCTCAACGAAGCGAACGCCTCATGTACTACGTTGGCATTTGCCCCCTGTGCGAAGAAGGATTGCTCGGAATTCGCATCTGTAGTGCTCAGTTCATGGTGCTCTGTGATGAATGCGATGCCTTGTGGTCACACCCGCCGGAAGAGGGCGATCCGCCGGTGTTGGTTCAGGCGGACCCACCTTGTCCAGAATGCGGTGAGTCTGTGTGGAGTGAGCAAGCCCACTGGGCCACGCGTTTGGAAGTCGAGACATCCGGCTGGTGGGGACACGTCGTTGGCGAAGCGGGCGAACGCGATGAGCCGGGCGGACCACGCACTCCTGACCGAATCGATCCCCTCGTCCAAACTCCTGATGACGAAACGGGCCCCCACAATTCTGATGGCACGCAGACAATCGATGACTCCGAATCCACTTGATCGTCATTGGGGCGCCTGCTGATACTGAGACGCAACATATTATGAAATATTAACTTGTGGACATTTCCGCAGTCCGAATCCTGTCGATCTGGTCTTGACCCCAATCGTCATCTCGCCTGTAATCCGGCCCCTTCTCGTTGAGCGGCCCTTGTTCCAGAGCCGCTGACACCCCGTGAACGGATGCACGCTGTGGGAAAGACGTTTGATCGCTATCTGCTGCATCGATTTCTGTTCATGTTTGCAGGGTTCTTCGCTGCGTCCATGGGTCTGTTTGCAGTTGTCGATGGCTTTACCAATCTAGATGGTTTTCAGAGTGCGACCAAAGGAGAGAGCATTCTGGTCATGCTCTCGTTCATGGGACGAAACTATCTGTATCGAAGTAGTTGGGTCTTCGACCTGATTGGTCCCACGCTTGTGACGATGTCGGCTGTTGCAGTGATTGCGCTGCTGATCCGGCACGGTGAGATCAATCCCTTGCTGGCCGCCGGCGTGCCGACGTATCGCCTGTCTCAGCCGCTGATCATCGGTGTGATCGTGATTCATGGGCTGTTGTGTGCGAACAGGGAGTTTGTCCTGCCGCGGATTGCAATACATCTCACACGCACACATGGCCAGATTGCCAGCGACGCCCAACAGGTGGAAACCCAGCCGGATCGTCTGACGGGGATGTACATTTCCGGCAAAGAGATGATTCCTGCGACAAACACCGTGCGGGGTGCGGAGTTTCGGCTCGGAGGTTCCACCCTCGTCCGTGAGTATGTCACGCTGAAGGCTGACGAGGCGGTTTTTCTCCGTGAACGTGGCTCAGAGAAGGCAGGGTGGATACTGACCAATGTGCAGCCTGCATTCGAACAACTCAACCTGACCGAGCAGGGAGTCAATACGATCATCCCTCAACCGAACGGCACCGACATGTTCGTGGTCACGGATGTGTCCTTTGACCAACTTCACAACAAGGGAACGAGCTACAAGTTGCTGTCGACTCCCGACCTGATCAGACGCGTGCAACGTCCGACGTCTGGCTCGTCCATGCAACGGGCACAGGTGCTGCACTTACACGAGCGATTCACACGGCCTTTGTTAAACATGGTTGGTATCTTTCTGGCGATCCCCTTGCTCATTCGACGCGAGTCGCGGAGTCTGGTGAGCAACATCGCAGTTTGTATGGCCATCCTTGCGGTCATCGTCGGCCTGACTGAAACATTCTTGTACATGGGAAAGGCGGCATTAATCAGTCCTGATACAGCGATTTGGACCCCTTTGATGATCGGCGGTGCAATTGCAGCATGGTTGTCGCCTCGCACACAAACTTGATTGACATAAGATATTGTTTCAAAAAGATATGCGTCGATGTTTATTGAGTTCAATGAGTGTGAGTCGGCGTTGAGATTTCTCAAAATCGTTGTATCGAGCCAAATTCCTCAAGATTTCGGGAACTGTGAGCAAATCGTCGGCGTCGTTTACTCAGCCAATGCGAATGTCGAAGACGCACATCCAGAGGGGCAGGCTCGCAGTGATCTGCAAGAACGAGTTCTCGAAGGAGTTGTTCGGGCTGCACTTCCAGGATATCTAGAAAACTGGCGAGCGACTCAGACGACGGTTGACGACAATCGAAATTGTGCGATAGTTTGATGTTAGGGAAATCGCTCGCCATGTTTCACCACTCTGCCTTCTGCTTCAGTCGGGAGGGGCATGTGATTTCTACGACGCGGCCAAATGCAGGACGACAGATCACTGTCGGGCCCTGTGATTGACAGATCAGAAGAGGCACATCAATGGCTGAGAACCGCGCAGTTTGGGGCATTGAGATTGGGCAGTCGGCTCTCAAGGCAATCAAGTTGCAGTACGCTGAGTCGTCCGAACAAGTCGTGGCGGTGGCGTTTGACTTCGTGCCATTTCCCAAGATCTTGAGTCAACCCGATGCAATCCCGGAGGAGTTGATCCCACAGGCGGTCGACACATTTCTGTCCCGCAACGATGTTGCCGGGGACCTGGTCGCGATCAGCGTGCCGGGGCATTCGGCACTTGTGCGATTCATCCAGTTGCCGCCAGTCGAATCGAGCAAGGTTGGCGAGATCATCAAGTATGAAGCCCGGCAGCAGATTCCCTTTGCGCTCGAAGAAGTGATCTGGGACTACCAGCCACTCGGCAGCGGCATCGAGGAAAGCGGCTTCATGCTCGACGCGGAGGTCGGGCTGTTCGCGATGAAGCGTGATCAGGTGATGCAGCAGATGCGTCCCTTCATGAATGCGAAGATCGAAGTTGAGCTCGTCCAGATCGCCCCACTCGCGCTGTACAACGTGTTGTGTTACGACCAGTTGGGCATCCGACCGGACACCGAGGGGGGGGACAGCGAGGAGCACACGATCGTGCTCGACATGGGCTGCGACAACACAACGCTCCTCGTCTCCAACGGCTCAAAAATCTGGGTGAGAAACGTCCCTGTCGGCGGCAACCACTTCACCCGTGCCCTGACGAAGGACATGAAACTCAGCTTTGCCAAGGCGGAGCATTTGAAGTGCAATGCGACCAAGTCGCCGGACCCGCGAGCCGTGTTTCAGGCATTGCGGCCTGTCTTCAACGACTTCGTGTCGGAGATTCAACGGTCGATCGGCTACTTCTCCAGCGTCAACCGGCAGGCCAAGGTCTCTAAGGTGATCGGTTATGGCAACGGCTTCAAACTGGCCGGACTTCAGAAATTCCTGCAGCAAAATCTGCAGTACGAAGTGGAACGTCCGGACACGTTTCCTGGACTGGCCGGTGACTCAGTTCTGAACACGCCTCTGTTTCAGGAGAACCTGCTTGGCTTCGCAGTGCCCTACGGACTGGCCCTGCAGACACTCGGCATGTCGCGGATTCGAACCTCCCTC